>CAYNLL010000131.1:0-8253 GCA_964398015.1 uncultured Opitutaceae bacterium
CGGCAGCATCTGGATGATGGAGACCTTGTGGCGGACGATCAGCCGGTTCGCCCCCTCCAGGCGGACGCCGCCGACCAGGGCCTGGCGGATCGCCGACAGGAACCCGAACAGCACGAAGGCCACGACGATGGAGAGCAGCGTCAGCACCGTGCGGGTCTTCTTGCGCCGCAGGTTGCTCCAGATCAGGGGCAGGAACTTCATGGCTCCGGGCGGGGGAGGGGAGTCTGCGCGCGCGCCGCTACGTCAGGCCTTGGGGTCATCGGTGAGCTCGCCCTTGTTCAGGTACACGGTGCGCGACGCCCGCGCCGAGGCGTGGGGGTCGTGGGTGACCATGATGACGGTCTTGCCGTGCTCGCTGCTGAGCGCGTGCAGCAGCTCGAGAATCTCATCGCCCGCCTTGCGGTCGAGGTCGCCCGTCGGCTCGTCGCACAGCAGCAGGGTCGGATCGGTGACGATACCGCGTGCGATCCCCACCCGCTGCTGCTCGCCCCCGGAGAGCTGGCGCGGGTAGTGCTGCGCGCGGTGGGAGAGCCCCACGGCGTCGAGCGCAGTCGCCACGTGCTTCCTGCGCTCCGCCTTCGAGAGATGGGTGAGCAGCAGCGGGAGCTCGACGTTGCTCTCCGCCGTGAGCACGGGCATCAGGTTGTAGAGCTGGAAGACGAACCCGACATGGCGCGCCCGCCACGCGGCCAGCCTGCGGTCCGACAGCTGGTCGATGCGCTCCCCGGCGATGCTCACGGAGCCGCGCGTCGGGTGGTCGAGTCCTCCGATCAGGTTGAGGAGCGTGCTCTTCCCCGACCCCGAGGGGCCCATCAGGGCGAGGAACTCGCCTCGCGGGACCCTGAGGTTCACGTCCCTCAGAACGTGGATGTCCTCTGAGCCTCGGCGAAAGATCTTCTCCACGCCGATCGCCTCCACCAACGCTTCGTCCTCCGTGCTGGGTTCGCTCATGGTTTTTTCTCCTTCACTGTGGCCCCGTCCTCCAAGTCCTTCGGCCCGTCGATGACGACGCGCTCGCCCTCCGCCAGCCCGGCGCTCAGGGCCGCCTCGCTCTCCGTGGTGCTGCCCACGGTGACCGCGCGCCGCTCGGCCCGCCCCGCCGCCACGACCATCACGACGTCCCTGCCGTCCTCCTGGCGCACCGCGGACCTCGGCACGAGCACTGCGCGGGCCTCCGGCCGGCGCTCCCCGGCCGCCGCGCGGAACGCGACCTTTGCGCTCATCTCGGGCAGGATGCGCGGGTCGAGCCGGTCGAATCCGATCCTCACCTTCACGGTCGATTTCTCACGGTCCGCCGTCGGGATGATCGCGATCACCTTGCAGGGGATCTTCCATTCGGGGTACGCGTCGAGGGTGGCCTCGACCGGCTGGCCCGCCTCGACGCGGTTGATGTAGGCCTCGTTGACGTCGATCTCAATCTCGAGCGATTCCATGTCGACGACGGTGCAGATGCCCGTGCGCGTGAAGCCTCCGCCGGCCGAGATGGGCGAGATCATCTCCCCGGGCTGGGCGTTCTTCGAGGTCACGATTCCCGCGAAGGGGGCCCGCATGACCGTGTCGTCCAACTGCTGCTGCCAGACTGCGACTGTCCGCTCCGCGACGTTCACGTCCTCGGCCTGCTGCGCGAGGTGGGCCTTGAAGGCCAGCGCGGACGCCTTTGCGTGGTCAAAGTCGGATTGGGAGACGACGTTTTTCTCGACGAGCTCCGTCTGGCGCCTCAGGTCCTGCTCGGCCTCGTCGAGGCGTACCTGGGTCTCGGCCAGCATCGTGCGCGCCGATGCCAGCTGCGCGCGCGCGAGGCCGAGGCTCGCGACAACATTGGTGTCGTCGAGCCGGGCGAGGACCTGGCCCTGCGCCACGGACATGCCCTCCTCGACGAGCACGTCGGTCACCTTGCCGGTGATCTTGGAGGAGATGGTCGCCTCGCGCCGGGCCGTGACATAGCCCGAGGCGTTGAGCACGGTGAGCTCGCCGTCCGATTTTGCCGCCGCGCGCGCCGCGGCGGTGCGCACCTCCACGGCCTTCGGGCGCGCCGACCACCAGAACGCTGCCGCCGCGGCAATGACGGCGGCCGCAACGAGGATGTAGGCGAGGGGCGAGCCCCGTTTCCCCGGATTCGACTCGGCGCCCCGCTCGATTCGCAGGGCGTCCAAGGCAGCCTTTGGTGGGCTCATACGCAGCTGGCAGTAGATGCCCCGAGGTTTTCTGGGTCAATGGCTTAGTGTGGCTCGCGGCGCCGCGTCCCGACGGAGGAGCCCGCGCGGAGGAGCCGCCGCGATTCGGGGTGGGGCTTCGAGCCCGGGGCAGCATGGGGAGCCCGCGCCTTCCCGAGGTAACCGCAAGCGCTGCACGAGCGTCTTGCAGAATGTGCCTGATGATGCCTCGATAAAAATATGTCTGACGACCAGTCGTTTGATCTGGCTGGCTGTCTTGATCGCGTCCGCAAGCGCGATCAGATTGCTGCGAAGGATCTCGTGGAGCACCTCCACCCTCTCGTCATCCGCATTTGCCGGTCCCACCTTCCCCGCAGGGTTGCCGAGGAAGACCTTGCCCAGGAGATATTTCTGAAAATGTTCACGCGCATGGACCAGTATCAGGGGACGGTGCCCTTCACGCACTGGGTCTCGCGGATCGCGGTCACCACCTGCATCGACCACCTGCGCGCCCAGAAGCGAAGGCCGGAGCTGCGGTGGGCGGACCTCTCGGAGCGCGAGGCCGAGGTCCTGGACAACGTCATCACGGGGGAGAGCGACGTGTCGCCGGATGACGCCGTGGCGGCGAAGGAGATCGTCCAGAAGCTGCTCGGCCAGCTCAAGCCCGAGGACCGCCTCGTGATCCAGTACCTCGACCTGGAGCAGAGAAGCGTCGCGGAGATCAGCGCCCTGACCGGGTGGAACCAGACGCTCGTCAAGGTGAGGGCCTTCCGGGCCAGACGGAAGTTGCAACGCTTTTACCGGGAGCTTACAGAGAAGGAACACCCATGAACGACAACGAAAAGGCATGGCAGCGGCTCGTCTCGGCGGCGCGACGCGCGCCCGCGGAGGCCGGGGAGCCCGCTCCCTTCGGGTTCTCGACGAGGGTGGCCGCGCTGGCGTTCGACGCGCAGCGGGCCCCGGCCTCGGCCTTTGCGCGGCTCTCGCTGCGCGCGGCCGGCGTCGCGTGCCTGCTCGCCGCGATCGCCGTGGGTGCGAATTACTCGGCGATCATGGGGGCGTTCACGGACGAGCCCGCGTCCGCCGACAACGACGACCCAGTCGCAGAGGTCGTGAACCTCGCCTCCTGAGCCATGGTCAAGACCTGGCAAGTCGTCCTTGCGACGGTGGCCATTTTTGTCGCCGGCCTCGTCACCGGCGGGGCCACCACGCTCGGCGTGGTCCGGTGGATCGCACGCCACCCGAGGGTGAATCCCGCGCAGATGACGGGCCCGTTCGGCCAGCGCCTCGCCAACGGCCAGCCCCAGCAGCTCAATCCGCAGCTCATGCGCAGCTTCGCCAACAAGCTCGACCTGACCGACGAGCAGCGCGCAAGGATCCAGCCGATCATCCGGCGCACCGTCTCGCAGCTCACCCGGGAGCGCCGAGAGGTGCAGCTCACCTCGGCGCTTCTCATCGAGAAGATGCAGGACGAGATTGCGGAGATCCTCACGCCCGACCAGCGCGCGCGGTTCGAGCAGCTGATCAGCCAGCAGAGGGCGAGGCTGCAGCAATTCAGGCAGGGGATGCAGCAGCAGGCAGGCCCGCCGGAGACACCCGCCCCGAAATAGGTGTTGCGCGCCGGGCGGGGCGGCGCATGTTGCGCGTCGGCCAGGCGCCATGCATGGGCAGGCGCGCGAACCCCGCCAGGGCCGGAAGGCAGCAACGGTACCGACGTCCTACCAGTGCCGTGGAGTGCCTGGCCACTTCCTCTTCCTTCCGATCCCTCCCTTGTCCGAAACAGGCTATCAAGTCATCGCGCGAAAATGGCGGCCGCAGACGTTCGGTGACGTCGTCGGCCAGGACCACGTGGTGCGGACCCTGCGCAACGCGATCGCCCGCGGCCGGATCGCCCACGCCTACCTCCTGGTCGGCCCCAGGGGGACGGGCAAGACGTCGATCGCCCGGATCTTTGCCAAGGCGCTCAACTGCACGGGCGGTCCGAATGCCGACTTCAAGGCCGACGACCCCGCCGTCATGGCCATCGCGGAGGGCAGCCACCTGGACGTGATCGAAATCGACGGAGCTTCGAACAACAGCGTCGAGCAGGTGCGCGACCTGAGGGAGACGTCGCGCTACGCGCCCGCGCAGGGGAAGTACAAGATCTACATCATCGACGAGGTGCACATGCTTTCCACGGCCGCGTTCAACGCGCTGCTCAAGACGCTCGAGGAGCCGCCGCCCCACGTGAAGTTCGTGTTCGCCACCACGGAGGTCCAGAAGGTGCTTCCTACCATCCTGTCGCGCTGCCAGCGCTTCGATCTGAAGCCGATTCCCGACGATCTTATCTCCCTCCGGCTAAAGGCGATAGCCGAGTCCGAGAAGGTGAGGGTGGACGGGCCCGCGCTCGCCTGCATCGCGCGGCTGGCCGATGGCGGAATGAGGGACGCCCAGTCGATTCTCGACCAGATGATCGCCTTCTGCGGCGGCGAGATCGCGGAGGCGGACGTGCTCGACGTCTACGGCCTGGTCGCCGAGGCGAAGATCGCCGAGCTGGCCGGAGCCCTGGCGGGGGGCGACCACCGGAGGATCGTCGCCATCGTCGACGAGTGCGACGCGGCGGGCCGCGATCTCGTGCGGCTCCTCACCGACCTGCAGTCGCTGGTGCGGTCCGCGCTCCTGGAGTCGATCGCGGCCGGGGGAAGCAGCGCGCGCCTCGGCGGCTCGCCAATGACGACGGAGCAGCTGACGCGCCTCCTCGATGGCCTGCGCGAGGGTGAGGGGAGCGTGAAGCTGGGCCTCGCCGAGAAGATCAATTTCGAGGTCACGCTGCTGAAGGCCGTCGACGCGAGCCGCGCGCGGGCGATCGACAGCCTCATCAAGGAGCTGGCGGCGCTAGCGGGAGAGGCCGGGGCCGCCGAGAGCGGCGACGAAAAAAAAAAGGACTGATTGAGCGGCTGGAAACCCGGCTCGCGGCCCTCCAGGGGAGCGTCCCCGACGAGCCGGCCGCAGCGGCGCCTGACGAGGGGGATTGGCCTGACGAGGGCGCGGAGGCAGCCTTCCTTTCGGAAGCCACCGTCCGGGGCGACGCACCGGCTCCTTCGGCCGCCCGGGCCTCGGCCCCTGTTCTTGGTGACAAGCTGCCCGCGCTCGAGGAGCTCGTCGCGCGTGTGCCCGCGGGCGTGCGCGGAGCCCTCGACGACCTATTCCGGGCAAAGTTCGTGGCGGTTCGCCGCTACCCGCCCGAGACCCCGCAGGCCTGACTGGACCGCACCCTATTCCGCCCAGACTGGGCCGAGCCGCCTGCGGCCCTCAACGCCCTTGAGGTAGAGATAGGCCTCGATCCCGCGGCCCGCAAAGGGCGGAAGCAGCGGGACCGCGTCGCGGCCGTACATTCCCTCTGCTGTACCCTCGAGCGCGTCGAGGCGCTCCAGGCAGGCGCTGTCCACCGCCCAGACCTCGCCGATGACCCCCTCGGTGCTTGCGGGCTCGTGCACCATTCCCGGGAAGCCCCCCAGGTCATAGAGGGCGAAGGCGGGCGCCGTGCTCGCCGTCCCGACGAAGGCCTGGCCGTCCATGTACGCATGGTTGCTGCAGCCGCGCTTGAGCGTGCCGTAGACGAACACGAGCTTCGGCTGGGAGCCGGCGGCCTCGGGCACCGGGATCTCGACCAGGACGGCGGTGGTGTTGTCGCGGCCCGAGTTCTGGACCGCTTCGTCGACCAGGCGCCGGGCGCCGGCCGGGTCGACGGCCAGGGACGGTCCCGTGCGGATCAGCTCCTCAATCCTGTGGTCCCAGAGCCCGTCGACCAGCCCGTCCGAGCAGATGAGGAACCGGTCTCCGGGACCGTGGGCGACCGCGCCGATGTGGGGCTCGACAAACTGGTGGCCCGCTCCCAGGACCTGGTTGAGCGCGTTGCGCCTGGGGTGCGTGCGCGCCTCGCGCTCGTTCAGCTTGCCCGCGCGCCTGAGCCAGCCCACGTGGGTGTGGTCGTGGGTGAGCTGGCTTGCCGCGCCTTCGCGCGGAAAGTGGTAGATGCGGCTGTCACCCAGGTGGCCAAAGTACATCCAGTCCGGCCTGAACCAGCACAGGCTGAGGGTCGCTCCCATCCCGGCGCATTCCGCATACGAGGAGCCCAGGTTGAGCAGGTCGTCGTGGATGGAGGAGAAGAGCTCGAGGAGGACATCGTTGAACCCGCTTGCCATCCCGGCCGCCGACAGCCGGAAGCTGCGGGGCAGCAGGCGGGTGATGCGGTCGACGGTGATCCTGCTCGCAAACTCGCCGGACTTTGCGCCCCCCATGCCGTCGCTGACGGCGAACACGAAGTCGCTGCCGGACAGGGAGGCGCGCCCGGTCTTGCCGAGGTAGGTCACCTCGTGGCCGTCGAATCTGAGCGCGAGGAACGAATCCTCGTTGTTGGGCCGGAAGCGCCCGACGTGGGTCAGTCCCGACCACAGGAGCCCGGAGGCGCCATCCGGTCCCCGGGCGGGACGCAGGCTGGAGTCTTCAAGGGGGATCATGGGGCGGGAGGGGGCTTCAGGGACGCCCCGTCGCCGTTGGCGCCGAGCAGCGTGGCGAACTCGAAATCGATGACGCAGAACCGGCCGTCGGACGCGCGGTAGGTGATGTTGCGCATCTCGCGGTCCTCGTGGCGCACGCCGAACTGCTCGAGTTCGGCGAACACCTGGGCCTGGCGCTCGGGGTTCAGGTGGTCCACTCGGGTCCCGCAGTTGGTCGTCTGGATCTTGAGCTGGTCGGGATCGACCTCGAGGAGCCGCGGGACGAACGTGCAGCCGCGCTCCTCGAGATGGCGCAGCACCTTGACCTCGTGCTCGAAGCGCTCCCTGGCCATGTGGCCCCTGAACGTCTTGTGGACCCGCCCGTCATAACTGATGCGGACCAGCGCGCGGACGGTGTCTTTGATCTCATGCATGGGACGTGGCCAGACAGTTTCCCGCGGACCAAGGTCTTGCAAGCGCTAGCTCTTTGCAATTGGGCTCTTCCGTCACCGTTTCCCAGTCCGACGAATATTAAGAAAACATTAATTCTGCGGATTGCTCTGGCACATAAGATGCTAAATGTTTGGTTCGAGTTTTCGCACACCGAGGGCCTTGCGGACGAAAAATCCGCAGGCTTGAGGAACGAGAGCGCAGTGTCAGAAAAAGCTTCAGTCCCGACTCAAAACCAATCGATCAATGCCTAAATACAAACTGGAATACATCTGGCTGGACGGCTACACCCCCATGGCGAGCCTCCGCAGCAAGACACAAATCAAGGAATTCGCCAGCTTCCCCAAGCTCGAACAGCTCCCCAACTGGGGGTTCGACGGGAGCTCGACGCAGCAGGCCGAGGGAAAGAGCTCGGACTGCATCCTGAAGCCGGTGGCCGTGTATCCCGACATCACCCGGAAGGACGGGGTCCTTGTCATGACCGAGGTCCTGATGCCGGACCACAAGACGCCGCACCCGTCAAATTCCCGCGCGACGATACCTGACGACCCGGACACCTGGTTTGGTTTTGAGCAGGAGTATTTCTTCTACAAGGACGGCGCCCCCCTCGGTTTCCCCCCGGGCGGCTTCCCTTCCCCCCAGGGTCCGTACTACACGGGCGTTGGCTACAAGAACGTGGGACCGATCGCGCGAAAGATGGTCGAGGAGCACATCGACATCTGTCTTGCGGCCGGGATCAACCTCGAGGGCATCAACTCCGAGGTCGCCAAGGGCCAGTGGGAGTTCCAGATCTTCGGCAAGGGCTCGAAGAGCGCCGCCGACCAGATGTGGGTGGCGCGCTACATTCTCACGCGCCTGGGAGAGGGCTACGGGGTCGACATAGAATGGCGCTGCAAGCCCATCCTGGCTCCCTTCAACCAGCCCCTCGACTGGAACGGGTCGGGCATGCACTGCAATTTCTCGACCAAGTACCTGCGCGAGGTGGGCGGCAAGGCCTACTTCGAGAAGCTCATGGCGGCGTTCAACCAGTACCGCGACGAGCACATCGCCGTGTATGGTCCCGAGAACCACCTGCGGCTCACGGGCCTGCACGAGACGCAGTCGATCGACAAGTTCAGCTACGGTCTCTCGGACCGCGGCGCCTCGGTGCGCATGCCGCACAACTTCATCAC
>CAYNLL010000132.1:0-8209 GCA_964398015.1 uncultured Opitutaceae bacterium
GGTGCCCACGTTGAAGTCGCCGGGGAGGCCGCGGATCGTCGCGTCCTGGAAGCGGCCGTTGACGCGCTGGCTGGTGAGGCCGGGCAGGCGCGCGAGGGAGTCGGCGATGCTGACGTCAGGCAGCTTGCCGATGTCCTCGGGTGCGATGACCTCGACGATTCCGGCCGCCTGCTGCTTCTCCTGGGCCGCCATTTCAAGGCTTCCCGCGAAGGATCCTTGGACGGTGAATTCGTTCATGACGACTACCTCGTCAGGTTTCTTGGCCTCCTCGCCCGTTGCCGGGGCGGTGGAAACCGTGGCCTGAGTTGTGGTCGTGGTCGTCGTCGTTGTCGCAGGCGTAGTAGCCTGTCCGTAGCTCGACAGCGAAGCGGCCGTGGAAAACAGGCCGACGGCAACAAGCCTCAGTAGGCTTGCGCGGGGGTTTGGGTTCGTACCTTCAGTGTGCATGGTAGGGTATCTTGCGGGTGTTGAGGAAAGTCGTGGTGCAATCTGCACCGCGGTCGGATTCAGTCAGTTTGGGGGCTTGGTTGTGGGGCACCGACGCCATGGGAACATGGCTCGGGAATGGCATTGAGCATCTCCCAAGGCCCGTGATTCGCTACCCGAAACCCATGCAAAAAACCGCGATGGCCCGGAAAAAACCGCGATCGGCGGCATCGCAACGCCCCAATTCACGCATTCTGCCCGAGGGGAAATCAGCGTTTTCTAGAGTGAAACGACCCAGGCACCCGATGACCGGCGAAAACTTATATCCGGCGAATTTCTCGGTTTTGTCCGGGTCGCCTATGAATTTTCCGGGCTGGGCATTTTGACTCAGCCGCCCGAAGATCCATCCTCTGGCCGGGTTTCCCCCTGTTGAAAATGCCCCACCCCACCCCGTCGGTCGCGCGCCGCTGCTCCGTGCCGCTCCTTGTCCTTCTGATGCTGGCCGCGAGGGTGGCTGGCGCGGAAGCCGGCGCCCCCGAGCTGGTGAGCGTGCCGCGTTTCACGCACCCCGGCGCAGGTCAGGTCTTCTATTTCCTGCTCACGGACCGCTTTGCCAATGGATCCACCGCCAACGACACCGGGGGCATTCCCGGCGGGCCGGATGTCAGCGGCTTTGACCCGACGCGCATCTCGCATTTCCACGGCGGGGACTTTATCGGCCTCACCTCGAAGCTCGACTACATCAAGCAGCTGGGCGCAACGGCCATCTGGATCACGCCACCCTTCAGGAACAAGCCCATGCAGGCCGGCACCGCGGGCTACCACGGCTACTGGATCCTCGATTTCACGGAGATCGACCCCCACCTCGGCACCGAGGGGGACTTCCGCGAGTTCGTGGCGCAGGCGCATGCCCGCGGACTCCGCGTGTACCTCGACATCGTCGTCAACCACACGGCGGACGTGATCAGGTACAAGGACGGCTCCACCCGCTACGTCACCATGGCTGATGCACCGTACCGCGACGCCTCCGGGCGCCCCTTCGATCCGCACGCTGTGGCCTACAACGGCGTGGGCGCGGTGGACAATTTTCCAAAGCTGTCGGCGGAGACAAGCTTCGCGCACGTGCCCGTCGTGTCGCCGGAGGACGCCCATGCAAAGGGCCCCGAATGGCTCAACGACGTGACGCTCTACCACAACCGGGGCAACAGCACATTCCGCGGCGAGAGCGCCGTTCAAGGGGACTTTTCAGGCCTGGACGACCTCTTCACCGAGAACCCCGCCGTGGTGCGCGGTTTCATCTCGGTGTACAGCCAGTGGATCGAGCGCTACGGCATCGACGGCTACCGCATCGACACGGTCAAGCACGTGAACCTCGAGTTCTGGCAGGCCTTCGCGCCGGCGATCCGGGCCAAGGCCCGCGAGCTGGGCCGCACGGATTTCCTGCAGTTCGGCGAGGTGAACAACGGGAACCGTGATGTCGGGCTTATGAGCGAGTTCACCACGGAGGGCACGCTCGATGCGACCCTCGACTTCGCGTTCTACAGCGGCGCCCGGGACTTCGTCTCCAGGGGCGGCGACGCGGCCGACCTTGCCGGAATCTTCGAAGGGGATGACTGGTACACGGACCATGACAGCAACGTCCAGAGCACCACGACGTTTCTGAGCAACCACGACGACGGAAGGCTCGGCTATTTCATAAGGAGCGACAACCCGGGCGCGAGCGCGGCGCTGATGGGAGACCTCGTTCTCCTGGGCCACGAGCTGCTTCTCACCTGCCGAGGCCAGCCTGTCATCTACTACGGGGACGAGCAGGGAATGGTCGGCATCGGCAACGACATGGGCGCGCGGGAGGACATGTTCGCCTCGAGGGCGCCGAGGTTCCGCGAGTTGTCGCTCCTCGGGACGGCGCGGACGGGCGCCGACGACAAGTTCGACACCCGGCATCCCTTCTACCAGGCCATCCGCACGCTCTCCGCGCTCCGGACGTCCCACCCGGGGCTCTCGCGCGGCGCCATGCTCGTGCGCAGGAGCGGACAGCCCCACCTGTTCGCCTTCTCCCGGATCGAGCGTTCCGAGCGCGTGGAATACCTTGTCGCCCTCAACAACTCCCGCGCCGAGACCCTCCGCGCTACCCTTGCGACCTGCCAGCCGGCGGGCGCCGGCCTTCGGGTGATCTTTGACTCCCGAAATCCGCAGCCCGGGGCTTGGGGCGCACTCGCAGCCGGCGACCACGGGCAGGTCGACGTCTCCCTGCTGCCGCTGCAATGCGTCATATGGCAGGCGCAGGCCCCCCTGCCCACGCCGGCGGCGGCGCCGACGGTGGCCTTTGCCGCGCCCTCAAGCGGTTCCACCTTCTTCTTCGCCCGCCGCAGCGTGGACGGCCAGGACTTCCCGGTGCGCCAGGAGCTGCGTGCGGACGTCGGCGGCAGCGACGGCTGCGCCGAGGTGACGTTCGTGATGGCGCGCGCCTCGCGCCCGGGCCAGTACGAGCTGGTGGGAACGTCCGACGCGCCGCCGTACCGCGTCTTCTGGAGACCGCCGGCCGACCTCGCGCCGCACGAGAAGCTTTCCTTTATCGCGACGGTGGACGACCTGCGCGGCCACCGGGCCTCCGCAAGGATCGACCGGCTGACGGTGGCGCCGTCCTCCCTCACGTTCGGCATACGGGGTTCCTCGGCGCCCTTCATCGCCTCCGAGCCCGAAGCCCTGGTTAGCGCGGCACCTGGCAAGGAGCTGGCGCTCGCCGTCGTGGCCACCGGGACGGGGCCGCTGGAATACCGGTGGCTGCACGATGGAGAGGAGATTGGAGGGGCGACGGGCCCGTCACTGGACCTAAAGAGCGTCTCGCCCACGGACGCTGGGCACTACCGCGTGCTGGTCCACAACGCCGAAGGGACGGCCGTCTCCAGGGACGTAGTTGTCGGCGTCGGCCCCTAGGAGAGCCCGGAAAGAGGCGCATCGCAAGAGGCCGGGAGGCCGGCCGCACCGGAACCGCCTGAAGAGACGGCGGCAAGAGGCTTGGCAAAGGCGGGGTGCCCGGCAAACCTTCGGCCGGATGTCTTCCAGCTCCGAGCTACCCCTCTTCCATGTCGTGGGATTTTCCGGCCACCGGCAGCTGGAGGACGCAAACGCCGTGGCCTGGGCCGTCACCCGGGCGCTCGAGTTGCTTCGGCAGGAGTCCAAGGGAGAGTGGGTCGCCCTTTCCTCCGTCGCCACCGGCGGCGACCAGCTGTTCGTGGAGCAGGCCCGCGGGCTCGGAATGTCGTGGTACGCCATCCTCCCTCTCCCCCGCGCGGAGTTCGCCCGCGACTTCACGGAATCCGAGTGGCGGAAGGTGGAGCGGACCCTCGAGAAGGCCGAGAACGTCCGCGTCATCGCCGAGAACGGGTCGCGGGAGGACGCCTACCTCGACTGCGGGATGGAGACCGTCAACGGCTGCGACGTCCTTCTCGCGGTCTGGGACGGGGATCCGGCCCGCGGGAAGGGGGGCACCGCGGACGTGATCGACTACGCCAGGTCCATCGGAAAGCCCCTCGTGGTCATCGACGCGACGACCTTCGAGGCCCGCAGGGAGAACTGGGTGCGGCTCGAGCGCGGCGACGCCAGCCTTGCCAACCTCAACAAGCTGCCCGAGGCGCCGTCGACCTACGGCAACAACCCCTTCAAGGCGCCCGACGCCATCTTCAACTTCCAGCACAAGTGCGACCATGCGGCGAGCCGCGGCGCCCCGCAGTTTCGCCGGCTGATCGTCTCGACGGTGCTCCTGCACGTCGCGGCGACGTTGATCGCCGCGGCCGCCCTATCGTACGGCATTCACTACATGGTGATCCCGTGGGCGAAGCTCGGCTGCCTCGCTGCGGCCCTGGGCGTGGCGATTGTCCTGCGGCGCCACGCCCACTCCCACGACAGCTGGGTGCGCTGCCGGCTGGCGGCGGAGTTCTGCCGCTCGGCGCTCGCGACCTGGGGCCTTCCGCGGGCCGCGCCGCTGTTTGAGGAGCTGGACCTGCCGGGTGTGCGCGGCCTCACACGCTCGCTCCACGTCCTCCACAGCCGCTCGTCGGCCTCGCGGCAGGTGCCCATGGAGGAGTTCAAGCGGATCTACCTCGAGCAGCGCATCGACGACCAGATCGCCTACTACAAGCGCCAGGAGGGCCGCGCGCTCCCCCTCTTCGTCCGGCTGAAGCTCGGGTTCTGGATCGCGACCATCCTGGCCCTGACCAGCACGGCGGCCTACGCCGTGGCCCACACCCTGCACGCCGAGGTGCCGGAATGGGTCCGGGGCACCTTCTTCTATTTCCTGCCCATCGCCCTTCCGGTCGTCGCCGCCTCGCTCATCTCGCTCATCTCCATCAACGACCTTCAGCGGCGCGTGGCGCGCTACCGCGAGATGTGCTCCATGCTCGAGGACAGCCGCAAGCAGATCGCCTTCTGCCAGACATGGAACAGCCTGGAGCGCCTGGTGCTTAAGACCGAGCGTGCGCTGCTCCAGGAGGTGCTCGAGTGGCACTCGATCACGAGCTTCTCCGAATCCCACTGACCGGGGCGCACAGCTTGACTCCCCTGCCGCCGCCTACGATCAATCCAGCGTGGATAAGAAGAGCGAGGTGACCGAGCACGTCCTTCTCGTGGACTGCCCCGACCGGCCCGGGCTGGTGCACGCGATCACGGGCGTCCTTTTCAGGGCGGGTGCGAATGTCATCTCGAACCACGAGTTCGTGGACGCGGAGACCGAGCGTTTCTTCATGCGGACGGCCTGCGACGGCCCCCTTGACGGCGAGGCGGTGCGGGCGGAGGTCGCGGGCCTCCTGCCCCCGGGTTCGTCCGTGCAGATGCGGCGGTCCGCCCCGCGCAGGATCGTGGTCCTGGCCTCACGGGAACACCATTGCCTCGCGGACCTCCTGGTCAGGAACGAATACGGCGAGCTCGGTGCGGCGCTGCTGGCGGTGGTGAGCAACCACGAGAACCTACGCCCGCTCGTGGCGAAGTTCTCGGTGCCGTTCCACCACGTCTCACACAAGGGCCTGTCGCGGGAGGCCCACGAGGAGGCCCTGCAGGCGCTCATCGAGCCGCTGCGCCCGGACTACATCGTCCTCGCGAAGTACATGCGCATCCTTGGACCCGGGATGGTCTCCGCGTGGCCCAACCGGATCGTCAACATCCACCACTCGTTTCTTCCCGCCTTTGTCGGCGCCCGGCCGTACCACCAGGCCTTTCAGCGGGGGGTGAAGGTGATCGGGGCCACCGCCCACTTCGTCTCCAGCGGCCTGGACGAGGGCCCGATCATCATGCAGCAGGTGATCCCGATGGACCACTCCTACACCCCGCACGAGCTCGCAAGGGCGGGGCGGGACATCGAGCGGACCGTTCTTGCAAACTCGCTCAAGCTGCTCGTCGAGGACCGGGTCTTCCTGTGCGCGAACAGGACGATCATCTTCGACTGAGGAAGGCCGCACGGGCGGGATGGGCTTGAAAGCGCTCCCAATCCCGGCTTGCCTGCCAGGGCGATGATCACCCCAAGGAAGGCGGGCGTGCTGCTCGCGTTGTTCACCGCGCTCGCCGTCGCGGGGCGCGCGGGTGAGACCGTGGACGCCGAGGGCCGTTTCGCCGCGACCTTCCCCGCGTCCGTCAAGCGGAGCAGCCAGTTTCTCGACACCGTCCTTGGCCGGGTGACCATGCACCAGGTCTACACGGACCAGGGCACCACGTCATGCCTGGTCATCTTCACCGACTACCCCGCCGGCGGGGTGGCCCGCTCCGGTGGCGTGTCGACCGTCTACGCGAACGCGGCCCAGGGCGCCGTGAAAAGCGTTAACGGCACGCTCCTCTCCCAGGCCGAGTGCAAGCTCGGCGACCTCACGGGAATGGACCTCGTGGTGGATGCTCCGCAGCAGAAGGAGGTGGCGCACGCGAGGTATTTCATCGTCGGCGACCGCTTCTTCCAGGAGATCTTCGTCGGCCCGCCCGGTGCCGAGTCGGGCAAGGAGGCGCTGGCGTTCCTGGACTCGTTCCGGCTGCTGCACTGAACCGGAAAATGATGCCCGCAGGGTGGTACTCAGGGACGTGACAGGACCGGCACTTGGTGCTAGGTTACGGCGACCAACATGGAACAGGAAAAGGCAAAGCAGCCGGCTCTGGATCCGGTCAAGCCCGCGACCCCGCCAGTGACGGTGCCGGCCGCGGACCCGTCGGCGGCCGGGGCGGCGGCGAGCCCGAAGCTGACGCCAGAGGAGCAGATGGCGCTGTTTGAGAAGGAGCTGAAGGAGAACGACTGGGGCCACCAGCCCTGCTGATAATGGGCGGGACCTTCCGAGGTTCTGCTTGCTTCCATCCCGCCACGGGTGCGTTAAAGGGTTGGAACGCCCGCCCACTTGGGGCTTGCCTGCCGATCCTAGCCGCCCTCCCCGAGTGGCGGCGCCCTATGCGCCTGCCCCCGCCCTCTCTTCCCACCCCGTCCCGCGGAACCCGTTTCCGGATTGCGGCGGCGCTCCTTGGGTTCGCTGCCGCAGCGCAGGCCGGCGCCCAGGCGGCCTCGGCGCCGTTCGCGAACGGTGCCGACGCAAGCTGGTACACCCAGATGGTCCACGACGGGGGCTTCACGTTCGCGACGCAGCAGGGGAAGGTCGAACCGTGCCTCAACGTGCTCCAAAGCGTCGGCATCAACGCCATTCGCCTGAGGGTGTGGCTCAACCCCGTCGGCGGCTGGTGCGACCAGGCCGACGTCGTAGCCAAGGCCCTCGCGGCGAACGCGCTGGGCCAACGGGTGATGCTCGATTTCCACTACAGCGACACCTGGGCGTCAAACCTGGAGCAGGCGCCGCCCGCCGCCTGGCAGGGCTACAACCTGGCCCAGATGGAAGCCGCGGTGGCCGCGGAGACGGCGAGCGTGCTGACCGCGATCAGGTCAGCCGGCGGAACGGTCTCGTGGGTGCAGGTGGGCAACGAGATCGACGATGGGATGCTCTTTCCCGTGGGGGGAGTGTATGGAAACGGAGACAACAGCTGGATGAACCTCGCAGGGCTGATCAATTCCGGCTACGGCGCCGTCAAGTCGGTGTTTCCGGACGCGTTGGTGATCGTCCATCTTTCAAGCGGCGAGGACGACGCCCTGTTTGAGTCGTTCTTCGACAATCTTGTCGCGGCAGGGGGCGAGTTCGACGTGATCGGGATGTCCGCCTACCCCTATTGGTCGGGTCTGCCGTGGCAGACGGAGGTGACCGATGCCGCCGCCACCATGAAGGACATGGCAAGCCGGTACGGCGTGCCGACCATGGTCTGCGAATGCGGATACCAGGAGTCCGACCCGACCGACTGCTACAGCTACCTCTACGCGCTGATCGCGGCCGCGAAGCAGGAGGGCGCCCTCGGGGTCTTCTACTGGGAACCGGAGTGCTACGGCGACTGGCCGACGGGCGGCGCGTACATGCTGGGCGCGTTCACCTCGGCCGGGATGCCTTCCGCAGGGATGAACGCCTTTGCCGATTCCGGGGTGACGCCGTATTTCACGAGCCAGCCGTCCCCCCAGACGATCGCGACCGGCAGCAGCGTGTTCTTCAGTGCGCCAGCCGTCGCCTTCCCCTCCCCCACCTTCCAGTGGTTCCTGGATGGGACGGCGATACCCGGGGCGACAGGCCCCGAGCTTCTGATCGAGAACGCGACCCCTGCGGACGCCGGAACCTACACCTGCGCCGCGACCAATTCGCAGGGGGTGGCGACCAGCACGTCTTCCTCGCTCTCGGTCGTCAGCTCGCCGGATCCCGGGCGGCTCATCAACCTGTCCTGCCGT
>CAYNLL010000133.1:0-8189 GCA_964398015.1 uncultured Opitutaceae bacterium
GAGGCCGTAGCCGACGCCGCGGCCGACCAGGCCCGCGGAGAGGCCGGCGAGGGCGAGCCAGGTTGCGGCCAGGCCCAGGTAAAGCCGCCACCTGGAGCGGAGCGCCCCGCGGAAGCTCCCCGAGACGAAGGTCCTGTCATAGGCGAGGACGATGAGCGGGGCCGTCGCCATCACCTCCTTGGTCGCCATGCCGAACAGGCACGCGGCCACCGACAGCAGGTGCCAGCCCCCGGCCCGGGGCGCCTGCACGCCGCGGATGAAGGCGTACAGCGTCAGCAGGTAGAAGAGCCCCATGAGCGACTCGGCGCGCTCGGAGACGTAGGTGACGGCCGCCGTGTTGAGGGGGTGCAGGGTCCAGAGGCAGGCGACCGTGAACGACAGGGGCAGGGCGTCGCGGCCGAAGCGGCCGCTGAGCGCCGGCCGGGCCAGCGTCCTCCGGACGACGCCGAAGAGCGCCAGCCCCGCCAGGGCGTGCACCAGCAGGTTGAACGCGTGGTAGCCCTCGACCCTGAAGCCGCCGAGCGCGTAGTTGACGGCGTAGCTCAGGTTGAGGAGCGGCCGGCCGCTGACCGGGACCGGGAGCGGGGGCACGAGGGCGCTGCGGAGGCTGCGCAGCGTGGGGTTGGTCAGCACCGCGCCCGCGTCGTCGAAGATGAACGGGCCGCGCAAGCTGTCGCTGTAGGCCGCCGCCGCGGCCAGCACGAGGGCAAGGCCGGCCAGGCGGGGCGCCCACCGGGGAGGGGGCGGGCCCGTGAGCCCGGGAGAGGGGGGCGGTCCGCCGGGTCCTGTCATCGGCATCGGGGAAGCACACGCCGCTGGAGGGATTTAGGCAATCCGCTTGAGGGCCGCGGCCATGCCGGCCTTGCCAGAGGCCCGGAAAACGGTCACTGAGGCGGGTGCCCCCGGGCGCCGCCCCGCCCCCCGCATGACCGACCTTTCCCGCCGCGCGTTTGTGAAGTCCTCCCTTGCAGCCGGCGCCGCGTTCACGCTCGGGGAGATCGGGAAGGGGCCGGTCCGGGCCCAGGGCGCCCCCGGTGCGCTTCCCGCCGACCCGACGTGGACCGACAGGCCGATGCGCTGGGGGCAGCTCACCCTGGTCGAGGACGATCCCGGCGCCTTTGACCCGCAGTTCTGGCTCGACTATTTCCGCAGCGCGCACTGCGACGCCGTCTGCCTGAGCGCGGGGGGCTGCGTCGCGTATTATCCGACCGACATCGCGTTCCACCACCGCAGCGCGTGGCTGGGCGGCCGCGACGTCTTCGGCGACCTCGTGAAGGGCTGCCGCGCCCTCGGCATGGTGGTGATCGCCCGCACCGATCCCCACGCCACCTACGACGACGCGCAGGCGGCCCACCCGGACTGGATCGCCGTCGGCGCCGACGGCCGGCCCGTGCGCCACTGGGCCTCGCCCGAGATGTGGGTCACCTGCGGGCTCGGGCCGTACAACTTCGACTTCATGACGCAGGTGAAGCGCGAGATCATGGCGCGCTACAGGGTGGACGGCATCTTCATCAACCGCTGGGAGGGGGCCGGCATGTGCTATTGCGAGCACTGCCGCGCGAACTTCCGCTCGGCGAGCGGCCGCGAGCTCCCGAGGAAGGCGGATCCCCAGGATCCCGTGTACCGGTCCTTCCTGCTCTGGCGCCAGGAGCGGCTCTTCGAGCTCTGGGGCCGCTGGGACGGCGCGGTGCGGGCGATCAACCCGGACTCCTGCGTGATCCCGAACACGGGCGGCGGGGCGGGGAGCTCGCTCGACATGAGGCGCATCGGCGAGATCGCCCCGACGCTGATGGCCGACCGCCAGTCCCGCCACGGCCTGATGCCCCCGTGGGCGAACGGGAGGAACGCGAAGGAGTACCGCGCCACGATGGGCCGCAAGCCGGTCGTGGGCATCTTCTCGGTGGGCCTGGACGACGAGCACCGCTGGAAGGACGCGGTGCAGCGCCCGGACGAGGTCCGCCTCTGGGTGGCCGAGGGGATAGCCAACGGCATGCGCCCCTGGTTCACCAAGTTCGGGGGGAAGCTCTACGACAGGCGCTGGCTGCGCCCCGTGGAGGAGATGTACGGCTGGTGCGCCGGCGCCGAGAGGTACCTGCGCAACGAGAGGCCCCTGGCGCGGGTCGCCGTGGTCTACTCGCAGCAGACGGCGTGGTTCTCCCCGGCGGCGGGGTCGCCCTCCGAGAACCTCGAGGACGCCTCCCTGGGCTGGCACCAGGCCCTGGTCGAGTCGCGCATCCCGTTCGAGCTGGTCCACGACCGCCTCCTGGACGAGGGGCACCTCGCTCCGTACCGGACCCTCGTGCTGCCCGCCCTCGCGGCGCTCTCCGACGCCCAGTGCGCGCAGATCCGCCGGTTCGTGGCGGGGGGCGGGGGGATCGTGGCGACCTCTTGCACCTCGCTGCGCGACGAATGGGGGGCGCCCCGCGGGGATTTCGGCCTTGCGGACCTCTTCGGGGCGAGCGCGTCGGGCCGCGTGGAGGGCCCGATGAAGAACGCCTACCTGCGCCTCGAGCACGAGCGCTTCCCCGGCCACCCGCTCCTGCGGGGGCTGGAGGACGCCCCCAGGGTCATCCACGGGGTATGGCGCACGGAGGTCGCGGCGAGGACCCCGGGGTACGCCTCGCCGCTGACCCTGATCCCGTCCTACCCGGACCTCCCGATGGAGAAGGTCTATCCCCGCACCCCGCGCACCGACATCGCGCAGGTCTTCATGGGCGAGGGGCCCGGGGGAGGGCGGGTCGTCTATTTCCCGTGGGACATCGACAGGACGTTCTGGGAGGTGCTCGCGCAGGACCACCTCGCGCTGATGAGAAACGCGGTCGAGTGGGCGGCCAACGAGGAGCAGCCCCTGTCGGTCACGGGGCCCGGGGTCCTGGACGTCACGCTGTGGCGCCAGAGGGACTCCGTCACGGTCCACCTCGTCAACCTCTCCAACCCAATGATGATGAAGGGGCCCGTCCGCGCGCTGCTCCCCGTAGGCGCGCAGCGCGTGCGCGTGCGCCTCCCCGAGGGGAGCGCGGCCCGCGCGCTCCGGCTCCTCGTGGCGGGGACCGCCCCGGCCTTCCGCCAGGCGGGGCGGTGGCTGGAGCTCGAGGTCCCCTCGGTGGCGGCGCACGAGGTGGTCGCGATCGACGTGTAGGGCGCGCCCGCCGCATCTGGAGGGTTGCGGGCGCCGCGGTTTTCCTTAGACACACTGCCATGCCCAGGCGCCTTCTCCACCGTCTGGCGGCCGTGACGATCGCGGTCGCCGCGGCCGCCCCGGGCCCGGCGCGCACGCTGGTCCACGCAGGGACGCTGATCGACGGCGTCGGCGACGCGCCCCGCCACAGGGTCACCGTCATCGTCGACGGCGAGCGGATCGCCTCCGTCGAGGACGGCTACGCGGCGGCGCAGGCGGGAGACCAGGTGATCGACCTCACGCAGGCGACGGTCACGCCGGGCTGGATCGACTGCCATGTCCACCTCGACATCATCCTCTCCCCCCAGGCCTTCGGCGAGCTGGCCTACTTGAACCCGGGCGACTACGCCCTGCGGGCCGCCTACAACGCCAGGCTGACGCTCCTCGCCGGGTTCACGACGGTGCGCAACCTCGGGGACACCTACAACTCGACGCTCGCCCTCAAGAAGTCGATCGCGCGCGGCGAGTCCGTGGGCCCGCGGATCTACACGGCGGGCAAGGCCATCGGGACGACGGGAGGCCACGCCGACCCGACCGACGGCTTCAGCCTGAAGGTGATGGGCTCGCCCGGGCCGGCCGACGGGGTGATCAACGGGCCCGACCAGGCGCGCCAGGCCGTGCGCCAGCACTACAAGGAGGGCGTCGACCTCATCAAGATCATGGCCTCGGGCGGCGTCCTGAGCGTCGAGACCAGCGGCGACAACCCCCAGATGGACGACGACGAGCTGAGGGCCATCGTCACGACGGCGCACGAGTACGGGCTGAAGGTGGCCGTGCACGCCCACGGGGCGGAGGCGATCCGCCGCTCGGTGCGCGCCGGCGTGGACTCGATCGAGCACGGGACGTACATGGACGACGAGGACATCGCGCTCATGAAGGAGCACGGCACCTGGTACGTGCCGACGCTCTCCGCGGGCCACTGGGTGTACGAGAAGGCGAAGGTGCACGGCTACTTCCCGGAGCTGGTGCGCCCGAAGGCGCTGACCATCGGCCCGCGGGTTGACGCGGCCTTCGCCCGGGCGCACAAGGCCGGGCTGAGGATCGCCTTCGGCACCGACACCGGCGTCAGCGCCCACGGCGAGAACGCCCAGGAGTTTGTTTTCATGGTGCAGGACGGCATGACGCCGATGGAGGCGATCCAGGCGGCGACGCGCAGCGCCGCCACCCTGATCGGCGCCGAGAAGGACATCGGCACCGTGGAGCCGGGCAAGTATGCCGACCTGGTCGCGGTCCCGGGCGACCTCCTTGCCGACATCGCCCTGGTGAGGAAGGTGAGCTTCGTCATGAAGGGCGGGGTCATCTACAGGCAATAGGTCGGGCCGGCGCCGCCCGCGGGCCTGCCGGGCCGTGGGCGCCGTTCCGGGGAGACGGGCACGTCGGCGCACTTCTTGGGCCGCGCCCCTCAAGTCGAACCCCGGTTTGACGATAGGGAGTATCACACCGCCCAACCACCGTGGGATCCGCGACCCTAATCTCCAGAGCAACACCCGCCGGGCCCGCCCGCGGCCTTTTCGCCCGCTCATTCTGAGGCGCGCCGACCGTCAGGACGCCCCATTCGCGGCACAAGACCTACCATGCCAACCTCCGTTCCCTTTCCAAGAGAGACGCTAATGCACGTCGTCAAAACGATGCCGTCCGGCCCGCAGGTGCTTTCCCGCCTCCGCCAGATCAGCCTCGATCCCAACATCGACCTGGACGACGTGACGGCGCTGCTCAAGTGCGACGTCGCGCTCACGGCGCGGATCATCCGCGTGGCCAACAGCCCCGTCTACTGCTCCGGTGAGGCATATTCCTCTATCGAGCAGGCGCTTGCGAGGGTGGGCTTCGGCGAAATCTACCGGATTGCCGGGTTTGCGGCGCTGGTGCAGATGACCAGCCAGAACCTCCGCCTCTACGGGATCACGGGCGCGGAGCTCCGGGAGAATTCCCTCATGACCGCACTGCTGATGGAGATCCTCGGCGGGCTGGCGGGCGTCGACCCGAGCGAGGCCTATTCGGCGGGCCTGCTGCGCTCGACGGGAAAGCTGGCGCTAGAGGGATTGATCTACTCGGCGGGACTGTTGCGAATGAATGGCAAGTCGGCGATCGGCGGGCAGTCCGGCGAAGCCGGAGGCGCGACCTACAACCCTAAGACGGACGGCCTGCTGGGCCTGTGGGAGTGCGAGACGGTCGGCATGTCCAACTGCGAGGCCTCGGCGTTCATCCTCCACGAATGGCGGTTCCCCGTCGGCATCGTCTCGGCCATCGGCTATCATTACTCCCCCGAACAGGCCTCGACGGACCCCAAGATGGCCAGCCTGCTCAACCTGGCGGCGGGGGTGGCGGAGCGCCTCGGTTTTGGGCTCCCCGGCGAGCGGGACTACTGGGGCCTGGAGGCCGAGAAGCTGGCCTCGGCCGGCGTGGGGGAGGAAGACCTCAACTCGGCCTCTGACAAGGCCCTTGAGCGATTCTGCTCGCTGCATTCCGCCGTCAGCTGACGGCCCCCCCGGCATCATCCGGCCCGGCGACAGCACCCCGTCACATGAGCACCGCCGATGCGACCCCAGGCGAAGGGCGCATCCGGCCTGCGTTCGGCACCGGGACGAATGAAGCGGCGCTTATCCCGCGGACCACGGGACCTTATTGCAATGCACCGCGGGATGTCCATTCTGTCGCCATCGGGCAATCCGCCCGCGGAATCGCGCACCGATCGGTCCCGTCACGCTGAAGGAGCCCCTCCCAGGCCACAATGAACCCCCAAGCCCCCATTGCCGCGAATCCCGGGCCGGCCAAGGAGCTCCACCTGCGGGCCCTCTTCGAGAACATGAACGAGGGCTACGCCTACTGCCGGATGCTGTTCGAGGGCGGCGCGCCGGCCGACTTCATCTACCTGGAGGTGAACAAGGCCTTCGAGAGGCTGACCGGGCTGTCGAACGTGGTCGGCCGGCGGGTCTCGGAGGTCGTGCCGGGGATCCGCCAGTCCAACCCTGAGCTTTTCCAGATCTACGGGCGCGCGGCCGCCACGGGCAATCCCGAGCGGTTTGAGAGCTACGTGGGCGCCTTGGGGATCTGGTTCTCCATCACGGTCTACAGCCCGGTGAGGGGCCATTTCGTGGCCGTGTTCGACAACATCACCGGGCGCAAGGCGACGGAGGAGGCCGTGCGCTCGAGCGAGGAGCGCCTGCGCCGGCTCGTGGAGAACGTCTCGGACCTGATCACGGTGCTCAACGAGCAGGGGATCATACGCTACCAGAGCCCGTCCGTCCTGCCGACGCTCGGCCTCTCCGTCGCCGAGGTGACCGGCCGCAACCTCCACGACCTGGTGGCGCCCGAGGACTCGCTGGCCGTCGGCCGCTTCCTCCAGCAGGCGCTGGCCGACTACAAGGGCGTCGCGCACGTCGAGTTCCGCGTCCGGCACCGCGACGGCTCCTGGCGCATCCTGCAGGCCGCCGGCCGGGGCCTCCCGGGGATCGCGGGCGAGCGCCAGATCGTCGCCACCTCGCGCGACGTCACCGAGAGCAGGCTCCTCGAGGAGAAATTCCGGCGCACGCAGCGCCTGGAGGCCATCGGCTCGCTGGCGAGCGGGGTCGCGCACGACCTGAACAACATCCTCGCGCCGATGCTGATGGCCGCCGGCCTGGTGAAGGACAACCTTCCCACCGAGCGCGACCGCCAGATCCTTGCGATGGTGGAGACCGGCGCGCAGCGGGCGGCCTCCATCGTCAGGCAGCTCCTGGCGTTCAGCCGCGGCACCGAGGGGGCCCACGTGAGCATCGAGATGCGCCACGCGATCCGCGAGACCGAGGCGCTCATGAGGGAGACCTTCCCCCGCGGCATCGCGATCGAGCAGAGCGTGGCCAAGGGCCTCTGGAGGGTGGTGGCCGACGCGACGCAGATGCAGCAGGTGCTGCTGAACCTCTGCGTGAACGCCCGGGACGCGATGCCCGAGGGCGGCAAGATCACGCTCTCCGCCGCGAATGTCCAACTGGACGAGGAGCAGGCCAAGCGCCATCCCGACGCGAGGCCGGGGCCCTACGTCCGGGTCAGCGTCGCGGACACCGGCACCGGGATTCGGCGGGAGGACCTCCAGCGGATCTTCGAGCCGTTCTTCACCACCAAGGGCGAGGGCAAGGGGACCGGGCTCGGCCTCTCGACGGCGGCCGGGATCCTCCGGGGGCACGGCGGGTTCCTGGAGGTCGCGAGCGAGCTCGGGCGGGGCACGACCTTCGCCTTCTTCCTTCCGGCCGCCTGCGCCCTTGAGCCCGCGAAGCCGGAGGCCCCAAAGGACGACATCCCCCTGGGCATGGAGGAGCTGATCCTGGTCGTCGACGACGAGGCCCCGATCCTGACGGCCGTCGGCGGCGTCCTCAGGCGGCACCGCTACCGCGTGATCGCGGCCCGGAGCGGCGAGGAGGCCATCCGGAGCTTTGTGGAATACGCGGACTCCGTCGCCCTGGTCCTGACCGACGTCATGATGCCCGGGGTGAGCGGCCTCGAGCTCGCCCGCTCGCTGCGCGTCATCAGGCCGGACGTCAGGATCGTCGCCATGAGCGGCCTCGACGACGAGGACAGCCAGGGTTCCATCGCCAAGCTGGGGTTTACGGACGTCCTGTCCAAGCCCTGGAGGACGGAGGAACTGCTAAAGACGATCGGCAGGGCGCTGGGCAGAGGGGCGCCCGCGGCCTGAACCCGCGACGCCCGCCCGCGGTGCGGGCAGCCCCGCGGGCCTCCCCGCGGCCCGGCGGGCCAGCCGTTTATGCTTTCCTTTTGAGGCGAGGCTTGGTTGACCTTTGGACCCGCGGTGCGCTGGATTTGGCCCGAGGGCAACCCGTCCACACACCCATCATGCTCCACACGATCTCCGTCCTCGTTGAGAACAAGTTCGGGGTCCTGGCCCGCGTCGCCGGCATGATCTCCGGCCGCGGCTTCAACATCGACTCGCTCAACGTCGCGCCCACCCACGACGCCTCCCTCTCCAGGATCACGATGGTGCTCAAGGGCGACGACGCCGCGCTCGACCTGTGCACCAAGC
>CAYNLL010000134.1:0-8138 GCA_964398015.1 uncultured Opitutaceae bacterium
ATCGTGGCCGGCCTGTTCCGGGCGTCCGGCATCGCCCCGTCGCCCGGGATCGCGGGCATCATGATGTCCGGGCTGATCTCCGACACGCTCCACCTGAACAGCCCGACGACGACGGCGAAGGACGCGGACGTCCTGCGCTGGCTCTCGGGGATCGCGGGCGAGGAGTCGCACGCGCTCGCCGAGGCGATCTTCTCGTCGGGGTCGGTCATCCAGGCCAGCACGCCCGAGGCCATTGTCCTGGCGGACCACAAGGTGTACGACGAGGAGGGCGTGCGCTTCGCCGTCTCGCAGGTGGAGGAGCTCGGGTTCGGCAACTTCTGGAACCGCGCGAAGGCCATCACCGCCGCGCTCGACGAGCTTCGCCGCCGCGAACGCCTCTCCTTCGCCGCCCTCCTGGTCACCGACATCAACACGCAGAACTCCCTCCTCCTGGTGAAGGGAGACGCCGAGCTGATCGAGAGGATCAACTACCCCCACGTGGAGAAGGACGAGATCTTCGACCTGCCCGGGATCGTGAGCCGCAAGAAGCAGCTGGTGCCGTACCTGACGAGCCTGCTGAAGGAGCTCAGGAGCTAGAGGGCCGGCTAAATCCTGACGGCCACCTCCGTGCCGGCGCCGCGGCCGCCGCCGATCGCCACCTCCCCCCCGACGAGGCGAGCCCGCTCCCTCATCCCCAGGAGGCCGAGCGAGCCCTTGCTCTCCCTCTCCGCCGCGGTGATCCCGCGGCCGTTGTCGCAGACCCGCAGCGTCACGTGGCCGTGGTCCGCCTCCAGGCCGACCCGCACCTCGGTGGCCGCGGCGTGGCGGGCGACGTTGGAGAGCGCCTCCTGCAGGATCCTGAAGAGGGCCGTGTTCTGGGCGTCGCTCAGGCCCGTGGCGTCGTCGAGGTGCTCGACCCTGCAGCGGATCCCCGTGCGCCGGGTGAACTCGCCGAGCTGCCAGTCGATCGCCCCGTTGAGCCCCAGGACGTCGAGCTGGCCCAGGCGCAGCTCCCCCGTGATCCGGCGCACCTCCTCGAGCGTCTGCCCGACCGCGGAATGCATCCGCGCGATCTGGCGCTGCTGCTTGGGCACCGTGTAGGAGAGCTTCATCTCGAGGTCGCTGAACTCGATGTTGAGCGAGGTGAGCTGCTGGCCGAGGTTGTCGTGGAGCTGGCGCGCGATCCTCCTGGCCTCCTCCTCCCGCACGGCATTGAGGCGGTCGATGAGCGCGTGGAGCTGCTGCTCGGCCTCCGGGACATCGGGCCTCGCGGGCCGCGACTCGGAGATCGCCTCCACCGTGGCGATGACGAACAGGGGCTTGGCCTCCGCATCCCTCACCACGGTCCCCATGTGCAGGCCCCAGGCCACGCCCCCGTCCCGGCGGACGTAGCGCTTCTCCATCTGGAAGCGGCCCGCGCTCCCGTCGATCACCCGCTGGAGGAGCCCGGCCTCGATCTTGAGGTCGTCGGGGTGGCTGATGGCGGCGACCGTCATCCCGCAGAGCTCCGCGACGCCGTAGCCCAGCATCTCGGCGAGCGAGCCGTTGCACCGCAGGATGCGGCCGTCGCCCGGCGAGACCAGGGCGATGCCGATCCCCGCGTGGTCGAAGATCGTGCGGAACAGGTCGCCGCCGCGGTCCCCGTCCAGCGGCCGGCCGCGGTCCGTCACATCCTCCCCGATGCTCGCCAGGCCCGCGACCTCGCCCGAGGGGTCCCTGAGGATGGTGTTGCTCCAGAGGATCTCCCTCAACTCGCCGCGCTTCGTCCTGATCGCGCTCCTGTGGTGCGGCGGAAATCCGCCGCCATCCAGGTCCGCGGCGGACACCCCGCCGCTCCCGGAGCCCTCGAGCGGCGCGAACCGCCTGAACCAGTTCGAGCCGACGACCTCCTGGCGCCGCCAGCCCGTCGTCCTCAGGAGGCAGTTGTTGCAGAACGTCACGCTCCCCTTGCGGTCGAGCGTGAGCGCCATCAGCTCCACGTTCTCCAGCATCTCGCGGAAGCGCCGCTCGAACTCCCTCCTCTCGTCCTCCGCCTGCTTGCGCTCGCGGCGCAGGCGCCGCTGGTCGATCGCGCTGCCGATCGCCGCGCCCAGCCGCGCCATGCGGTCCTTCAGGATGTAGTCCGCAGCCCCGAGCTTCACCGCCGCGACGGCCGCCTCCTCGTCGATCGTCCCGGCGACGATGATCATGGGGACCTGCAGGTCGGCGTCCCTGAGAAACTGGAGCATCGACGTCGCGTCGAACCCCGGGATCGCATTGTCGCAGAGGATGACGTCCCACGGGTTCCTCGTGAGCGCGCTGCGCATCCCCTCGATGCTCTGGACCCGCTCGTGGGCCGGCGCGTAGCCGTCGCGCCGCAGCGCCCGAAGCATCATCACCTCGTCCTCGCCCGAGTCCTCCACGAAGAGCACCCGAAGGGGCGTCTTCGCGCCGGCCGTAGCCCCCCCGGGCGCCGCTCGGGCGTCGCCCGCCTCCCCGCTGATTCGGTTTGAGTTCATGTTGCGCCTTTCTTTTTCGGACATGTGCCGCGCCCGCGCGGTCCCAATCGGGCTTCGCGCGGACGGGGGTCCCTGCCGGGCATCATGGCGCCGGCCTAAAATGCGCCGCGCGGCGCCCTCGTTGCATCGTGGTCGTCCTCGCCGAAGCCCCTGCAGGGACCTCCCCTACACGCCCCCGAGGCCGGCCCCCCGAGCCGGCTGCGCCATCCGTTGGACCGCGAGCTTCCGCGCGCGGGCGGCTCTGCCGCCCTGCGCCCAAGTACCAAAGCGCGTGCCGAAAGCATGTCTGCCCTTTGCCACGGCCCCATCCTACCACGGGCGCCCCGCGCTTGACAACAGACTCGCAGAGACAAGGCGCGTGCGCGCCGCGTCCGCCCCGCCGCCCTAATCGTCTCCTGCAGACGCGCTTCCGGCCGGCCGTGCGCCTTCACGCAAATGGGAGGCGCAAAATTTCGCCCGGCGGCCCCCTGTGCCGCGCCCGCCCCGTCACTCCTCGCCGTCAAAATAATCCAGCGCATCCGACCTGACGATCTGCCCGGAGCTGGAATCGATCGACCACTTCTTGCTGTCCGGATAATAGCACGACTCCCCGGCGGGGTTGTCGGCGACGATGTAGAGCACGAGGTCCTCCACCCCATCGTTGATGAGCTGGTGGGGTTCCTCCGGCGCGAACAGGAACGCGTCGTCCCTGCCCACCTTCGTCACCCCGTCCTTGTGCCGGACGGCGCCGGAGCCGGAGATGACGTGGTAGAACTCCCACTGGGCCGTGTGCAGGTGGTACGGGCACCGGCTCACGCCGGGAGGGATGCGGCAGATCTGCACGTCGAAGGGATGCCGCTCGTTCAGGTCCGCGGAGTCCGGCTTGCGCCCCAGGGCCACCGAGACGTCGGTGACGGTGCGGGAGAACTTCCCCTTGGGCGAGGCCTTCGTCGACGGCGGGATGTCGCGGATGTTGATCTTCTTCATCGGGGTTGTCGTGAGCCTTCGTGCGCCTGGAGCCGGCCGATGCTCCCGTGCGGGGCCGGGCATTTCAAGGCTTGAACGAGAATCCCAGGTCTCCGATGCGCAGGGAGAACTCACCCCCGGGGGGCGTGAGGATGAAGGGCCAGTCCTGCGACGACTCCCTGCCGGCGCCGTCCCGGGTCACCAGCCGGGGATGGTAGAGCAGGTTCCCGTCCGGGCGCCTCTCGGCGGTCAGGTGCAGGGTGGCGCCCTGCGCGAGCGGGAAGGCCTCCTCCTCCCCCAGGAACAGCGACGCGTGGACGTTTCGCTTCTGCCCGCTCGGCCAAAGGGTGATGGCTCCGTCGATCGTCATCCGGCCGTCCTTCACCCTGGGTTCCCGGAGCTTGAGGGCGACGTCGCGCCCGTCCCTCACCACCGTGAGCACCTCGTGCTCGCGATCGAAGGCCTTGAGCGTGCACGCCTGGAACGCGTCGCCCATCCTCAGCCATCCCGACGAGGCGCCCCCGTCCGTGTCGCTCAGGGAGAACAGCGCCTCGTCCGGGGTGATGAAGAACCCCGAGAATTCCAGGTCGGCCCTGAGGCTGGCCGTCGTCAGCGCAAGAAGGAGGAGGATTCGCTTCGTCATGGCTTCTTCGGCGCCGGAGCGACGCCCGCCGCGGGCCTCATGGCCGCTGGCCTTCAGGGTCGCCCGTCGGGATGATCCCCGAGGTCTCCACCATCAGGATGACCGTCTTCTCGGGCGCCCGGGTGCGGTGGATCACGCCCCTCGGGACCACGAACCCCTGGCGCGGGAGCAGCTCGATCGTCCGCCCCTCGAGGTCGATGAGGAACCGCCCCTCGAGGACGAAGAAGAACTCGTCGTCCTTGTCGTGCTTGTGCCAGTGGTACTCCCCCTGCATCACCCCCAGCCGGACGACCGAGTCGTTCACCCGGCACAGCGTCTGGTTGTACCAGCGCTCCGTGCAGGCGGAGATCAGCGCCTGCGCGTCCACGAGCTCCAGCTGGCGATAAAGGACGTTCAGGTAGGTGGAGTACGGGTATTTTGTCGTATCGTCCATCGCGGTTCGGGGTCCGCGGGCCGACCATCGGCAGGAGGACCCTCGCCTGTTCTCGGACGGGGAGCGGTCGGGCGCAAGGCAGGACGTGCCCGGTCCTCGCGAGCCGCGGATACCGGCCGCGGGTCAGCCCGGCCCGTGGTCCCTCTCGATCGTCTTCAAGCCTTCAGACCAGTCCGCATACACCTGCCAGCTCGCGACTTCCCCGTTCTCGACCGTCGCCCTCCATGCGGCCGGCATCGATATCCTGTTCTCCGCGACCGGCCCCCGCCTGCCGTTGTAGGTCCCCGAGGTGGACCCGAAGGCCGCCACGAGGGCCCCGTCTGCCAGCATCCGCTCGACCTCGATCTGGAAGTCGGGAAACAGGCGGAAGTATTCCCTCCAGCCGGCGGCCATGGTCTCGCGCCCCGACACGGTCTTGCCCGTGGAATCCACGAACGCGTGGCGGACCGTCATGAGGGCGGAGAGGCCGGCGACGTCGTGCCGGTTGATGGCCGAGACGAAGGCCGTCACGACCTGCAACGGATCCGAATTCCCCGTGCTCTCGCTCGCGGGCATATCCTCAATGGGCCGCCCCGGCGTCTCCCCCCGGCCAGGCGGAGGCCGCCTGCCGGGCGCGTGCGACCTGATCCGGCGTCATCCTGCCCTCCAGGGCCACGATCGCCTGGGCCACCTCGTCATGGAACGGGTTGGCGGGATCCGTCGATGCCTCGGCCAGCAGGAGCCATCGGCAGGCCCGGACATCATCCTGCTCGACCCCTGAGCCCTTGGCGTAGAGGTTCCCAAGGTGGTACTGCGCGGCAGCCTCTCCAAGGTCGGCCGCCTTGCGGTACCATCTTGCCGCTTCAGTGTCGTTCCTCGGGACGCCCTTGCCTTCCGCGTACATGAGCCCCAGCGCGCTCTGCGCGGCGGCCAGGCCCTGCCCTGCGGCCTTTCGGTACCAGAACACCGCCTCCGCGTAGTCCCGCGCCACCCCTTGCCCGCTGAAATACATGACCCCAAGCTTGAACTGCGCCTGGGCGTTGCCCTGGTCCGCAGCCCTTCGGCACCATAGGGCCGAGTCGGCGTAGGACCTGGCCACGCCCTGGCCCGAGGCATACATCGCACTGAGCCTCACCTGGGCCAGGGCGGCTCCCTGGTCTGCCGCCTTGCGGTACCACTCCGCTGCCAGCGCGTAGTCCCGCGCCAGGCCGTTACCGTCGAAATAAAGGCCCGCCAAGGCCAGCTGCGCCTGGGCCTGGCCGGAGTCCGCGGCCTGGCGAAACCAGTCAGCCGCCCTGCGGCTGTCGCTGGGCACGCCCAGGCCCTCGAGGTACATCTCCCCCAGGCTGAACTTTGCATCCGCCTCCCCCTGCCCGGCCGCCTTCACGAACCACGTCATCGCCTCGGCGTAATCCAGGGGCATGCCCATGCCGTTCAAGCACATCACGCCCACCTTGAATTGTGCCGAGGCGACGCCCTGCTCGGCCGCCATGCGCAGCCATTTCGCCGCCAGCACAAAATCATTCGTTGTCGTCACCTTTCCCGTGCCCACGTCCGGAGCCAGCAGGTCTCCAAGGTCGCTCTGGGCCTGCGCGTCGCCCGCCTCGGCTCGAGCCGTGAGCGCCCTGACCTGTTGCATGTCGAATTGGGCGCGGCACGGGTTGACCAGGGCCGCCCCCAGCGCCACCCAGAGGCCGAGGGCTGCACCCTTCGCCTGGAATCGCGCCCCGGGGTCCGTCCGGCCGCTCCAACGGCCGGCGAAGGGCCCCCGCAAAAAAGGGGCGGGATCCGGCCACCGGCCGGAGAGGTTTCGTGCAACTATCCTACGGAGCATGGGATAAGTGACAGGCTATTCCGGTTGTGTCACACGGACCAAACAGGTTTTTCCCGCGCGACGCAAGACGACGGCGCTCGCCTGCAGCCGGTCGCCTTGCGGCCCCAGATCGCTCCGGCCCGGCACCCGTGAGGCGCCCTCGCCCGCAAACCGCCGCCTCCCTGCAAAGGGGGGAAACCTTTAGCGCCGGCTCGGCACCCGGCCCTTTATCGCATTGGCCCGGGCGCCATAGCTGATGCGGCCGCCGGCATCTGCCGGCAGTCGGGCGCGCATCCGCGCCTTGAGCGCCTCGACATCGCCTGGAGCCATCGCCGCGAGCTTCGGGCTGACGCTGGGCCCCCCGAGGATGGTGGTCCAGTAGTCCTCGAAGTCGGCAAACGTCCGCTCGACGCCGATCTCCCGCGTCTCGACGCTCTCCAGTCCCGCGCCGATCCACAGGTCCCGCATTTCGTCCATTCGAGACGCACCGGGACTCGGCGGCATCGGCACCGCAATGCCCATGCCACGCATCTCGGTATGAAGGGCCTCGTAAGGGAACCCGCCGCCAAACATATCCCACGCGTAGGCCGAAACGGTGCCGCCCGGGCAGACGACTCGCGCCATCTCGCCCAGCCCCTTGGACGGTTCGGGGACGAAGAAGATCACGAGCGGCATCACGGCCGCGTCGAAGGCGCCGTCGGGGAAGGGCAGCGCCATCGCGTCGCCCTGGCGAAACTGCGCGACAGGCGACCTGGATCGTGTCCGGGCATAGGCCAGCTGCCCCTCGGAGGGGTCGATCCCCTGCACCGAGGCCGGCGCGCAACGCGCGACAATCATCTCGGTGAAGGCTCCGTTGCCGCAGCCGACGTCGAGCCAGCGAAGCCCTGGCCTCGGAGCGAGCCAGCCGAGGAAGACCTCGCCTGCAAGCTGGCTCCACCTCCCCATGAACCGTTCATAGGCAGCCCCGTCGTCGAAGCGGATTGGGTCGTTGGCCATGGGGGTCATCCTTCGGCCTAACTCCCGGCACTACGGGGCGCAATGACGCTATTTCTCATGCGGCTCCACCGTGCTGCCATCCCCGCCGGCGGAAGTCCAGCGCAGGTTGCGGACCCGGGTGCGCCCTCGTCCTACGGGCGCTGTTTGAAAGCCGGGCGTGACGCATCCAGGTGGACCCAGGGAAGGGTATCCTCGGTCCAAACCGCGATCCCCGGCGCAAACATCTGGGGCTTGTCGAGGGTGGAGATCGCCACATCGGTCAGTTCGGAGCCGTCGTCGTCCAGGAAGAAGAGCTGGGTTCCGCAGCACGCCGCGAACATGCGGATCCTGCCGGCAAACAACACCCGGCGCACCTCCCCGGACAAGACCTCGAGCATGCCCCTCTTCACAATGCCCCAGGTGATGTACGGAGCACCGCTCGCGCGCCGACAATCGATGCAATGACAGTCGCAGATGTGCGTCGGATTCTCGTGAAGCCGATAGCGTACGCTGCCGCACAGACAGCCGCCTTCAATCGCCTCATTCATGACGTCCCATATCGAGAAGGTCCGCCTCGACAGGGGGGGCGCTCCTGCAGGCCGCCAGGGGGCGTGACGGGCGCAGCCGCACGATCCTGCGGGAGTTTCGGCGGGTTTATCATCCCCTGTAGAAGTGGCGGGTCTCGCCGTTCCAATCCAGCTCCGGTGCGAATGTCCTCACGGCCCTCCCATTCACAAGAATCCCCGGAAGGCGAACCGTAACCCTGTCCATATCCTGGAGCTCAATCGGCGCCACGATCTCCAGGGTTCGGGGAAGGTGCCTCCATACCCAGGCGCCCGGACGCTCAAGAGTATAACCCGTCACCACCCCGTT
>CAYNLL010000135.1:0-8070 GCA_964398015.1 uncultured Opitutaceae bacterium
AGCTACGTGCTCCAGCCCTACCAGATGGTGAAGGACCTGCGCACGGGCTACAGCACGAGCGACACCCAGGGCGTCCTCGACGGCGAGCTCGACGCGTTCATCACGGCGTGGCTGCGCGCCGGAAGCCCCCGCCACAGGAACAAGGACATCCAGATCGAGGATTGACCCATGCCCGGGCTTCCCTACGAGACCCTCCGCTCCGCGTTCGCGGAGCAGCCCCTGTTCGAGGACAAGTCATGGCGCCTGTCGCCGGACCCCTGGCCCGTGCCGGCCGCGCAGGCGGCGGAACTGGAGGCGATCGGCGCCGCGTGCCTGGAGTTTCACCAGGCGCTCGAGGCGCTCTACCTGCGCTCCGCCGCCGGCAGGAACCTCCTGCGCAACAAGCCGCTGCTGGCGCCCTGGGTCGCGGACTACCTTGAGCGCGGCAAGCCCGAGAGGCTGGTCGCCCACGCCCGCGACGCTAGGAACCGCGGGAAGTACCCGACGGTCCTCCGGCCCGACCTCCTGCTCACCGACAGCGGGTTCGTGATGACGGAGCTCGACTCCGTTCCAGGCGGGATCGGCCTGACGGGGTTCCTCAACCGCCTCTATGCGCAGAGCGGCGGGATCCTGGGCGCCGACGACGCGATGATCAGGAACTTCCACGCCTCACTGGCCGGCCTTCGGCCCGACCTGCGCAATCCCCTGATCGCCCTTGTCGTGAGCGAGGAGGCGGCGACCTACAGGCCCGAGATGGAGTGGCTCGCGCACCAGATGCAGGTGGCCGGGCTGCGCGCGTTCTGCATGCGGCCCGAGGACCTGTTCCCGCTCGGCGGGGCCCTCTTCTTCAACGTCGAGGGGAACCCCGAGAAGATCGACATCATCTACAGGTTCTTCGAGCTGTTCGACCTGGCGAGCATCCCCACCGCCCCGTACATCTTCGAGGCCTGGGCCTCGCAGGACGTGGCCATCGCGCCGCCGATGCGGACGTTCCAGGAGGAGAAGCTGGCGTTCGCGCTCTTCCACCACCACCTGCTGCAGGAGTACTGGGAGGAGGCGCTCGAGGGCCGCACCCTGAAGCTGCTGCGCTCGCTCATCCCGCCGACCTGGGTGATGGACCCGGCGCCGCTGCCGCCCGGCGCGGTCCTTGACGGGCCTCGGGCGGGGGGCCGAGCGCTCGGCAACTGGCGCGACCTGATCTCGGCCACACAGAAGGAGCGCGATCTCATCATCAAGATCAGCGGGTTCCACGAGACCGCCTGGGGCGCCAGGAGCGTGGTGCTCGGCAGCGACTGCTCGCGCGAGGAATGGCAGCTCGGGGTCGAGCGCGCGCTCGGGCTCGCCCCGACGAGCCTGCACGTGCTCCAGGCCTACAGGAAGCCGCGGAGGGTCCGCCACGCGCTCTACGGCTCCGGGGCGCCGCACGAGGCGCGGGAGCTGGACGGCCGCCTCAGGCTGTGCCCGTATTACTTCGTCGTCGACGGAAAGGCGCGGCTGTCGGGCGGGCTCGCGACGTTCTGCCCCCCGGACAAGAAGATAATCCACGGGATGCAGGACGCTGCCCTGCTTCCCGTCCAGATCGGGCAGCCCTAGCGAGGCGCCGCCCCCCGGTCAGCTCTTCGGCGCCGCCGCCTGGATGTCGGCAAGGCGCTTCTCGATGGCGTTCTCCTTGTCGATCAGGTCCTGCTCTACCTTCTTGCGGTCGCTGCTGGTGACAATGCTCATGTTCGCCGCGTCCTTGACGACGTCCGCCGGAAGAGAGAGCAGGCGAGTGACGATGCCGTGGTCCTCGAATGAGTTCAGGTAGAGCGCCGTCAGCTCGTGGTTGAGCTTGAGGGCGTCGTTGGCGGCAGCCTGCGTCTCCGCAAGGTTCGTGTTAAGCCTCTGGTTGCGGGCCATTTCCGAGGTCAGTGCCGTGCCCACCTGGTCGGATATCCGCTGGCTGTATTTCTCGATGGACTCGCGCGTGAGGTTCTGGTCCTTGGCCATCTCGTTGAGGATGGGCGAAATCTTCTGCGCCATCCGGGTCGAGACCTTGTCGACCTGCTCGTTCTGCATCCGCTCGGCCTCCTCCGGGCTCTTCGGCAGGGGGTTGTAGGGCTGCACCTTCTTCGCGATGGCCTCGGCGAGCGCATCCATGCGCTCTCCGTTGAGCTTCTGGAGCTCCTCGTCCGTGCGGAACATGTCCGCCTCCCGCTTTGATATCGCATCCTTGAGAAGCTTGTTTGTCGCCTCGATGGTCCGGCGGTTTTCCTCAGCCGAGGCTTTGAGCGCCTCATTCTGCTCGCGCAAGGGAGCCAGCTGTGCCTCCTCGGAAGCCTTCATCTCCGCCACGGTCTGGGTGTGAACCCAGAAGGCCGCCCCTGAAATGAGGACGGCGGTCAATATGATAGCAGGTAACTGCTCTTTAAGTTTTGGCCACATGGATTGCGGGGGTATGTTACTGTTTGCTGAGACAGGATGTTAACCACGAATGGCATCCAATTGCAATGCCTTGGTTTAACGGGGGTTTTCCGGTTGTTTTTGGCACCGCAAGGGGCAGCGTTGCCCCATGAGCCTCAACAGGAGCGAACAAACGCTGAACGACTATATAAAACGCCATCCTGAGGAGAGACAGTACATTCAGGATAAGGTTCGAACGATTGCCGCCGGCGGTCTCGACGCGGCGGGTGCCGTCGCTCGGATCGACTCCGAGCTGTGGCGCTACTACGAGGAGCGAAGCGCCGTGGTTCCCGTCTTCAGAGAGGCGGCGGGCGTGCTTGGGCTCAAGCGCACCAGCATGAAGAATCTGGCCGAGCTTCTCGTCAGGTTGTGGGTGGAGCCCAAACCCAAGACTCCTTCGCCTGGGAGCGTCTCAGCCGCCTAAAAATGTTTCGTAAGATACATAATAATAACGACATAAGCATGCTGTGGAGGGCTGTTGAAACCTCTCCCGCCGCGGGCCGTCTCGCTTGGTGGATCAGGCTGGGTCCCGGTGCTTTAGGCGGGACCCGCCACAAGTAGGGTATTAATAGGGTAAGCTAGCATGGAAAACGGGTCGCCTCGGGTAAGGGCGGCCCGTTTTTTTTGCCCCCGTAGGGCGACTCAGGCCTCAAAGCCCTGTGAAGAGCCCCAGCGCCGCCTTGTCGTGGAAATCGGCCGGCCCGCGGGTGGGCTCGACGATGCCGACGCGTATCACAAAGTCGCCAAAGCGCTCGGCCGGGAGCCTCTCCGCCGCATAACGCCTCAGCAGGGGCCGCACCAGCGGGGCGAGCTCCTCCGCGGGGACGGAGGGCTTGTAAAGCGTGTTGAGGCGCGAACCATTGAACGCGGCTCCGAGGTACACGTTGTACCTGCCGGGTGCCTTGCCCACGAAGCCGATCTCGGCGAGGAACGGGCGGCTGCACCCGTTCGGGCAGCCGGTCATCCGGATGACGATCGCGTCGTCTCGCAGCCCGGCCGACTCGACCTCGGCCTCGAGCTCGGTCACCAGGTCGGGCAGATAGCGCTCGCTCTCGGCGAGCGCCAGCCCGCAGGTTGGAAGCGCCACGCACGCCATCGAGTTGAGCCGCAGCCCCGTGGCGCGGTTCGCGGCTCCGAGCCCGTGCTCGCTCAGGAGCGCCTCGATCCTCGGCCGGTCTGCGGGCGCGACGCTGGCCACGATCAGGTGCTGGTTCGGCGTGAGCCGGAAATCACCGGTGTGCACCTTGGCGATCTCGCGCAGCGCCGCCTTGGCCGCTCCCTTCACGCGCCCGTTCTCTATGAAGAGCGTGAAATGGGAATTGCCGTCCGGCCCCTCCGTCCAGCCGTACCTGTCCCCCCTGTCCGTGAATTCGAAGCGCCTCGGTGTGCCGAGCTCCCAGCCGAGCCTGCGCTCGACCTCGCCGCGTATCCAGACCAGGCCGCGGTCGGCGACCGTGTACTTGAAGCGCGCGTGCTTGCGGTCGGTCCGGTCGCCGAAATCGCGCTGGACCGTCACGATCTTCTCCGCGACCTCGACGACCTGGTCGGGCCGGCAGAAGCCGAGGACGTCCGCGAGACGCGGATACGTTTCGACCTGGTTGTGCGACATCCCCATCCCGCCCCCCACCGTCACGTCGAACCCCAGGAGCCCGCCCACCACATCTGCGATCGCGATGAACCCGAGGTCGTGCGCGAAGACGTCGACGTCGTTGCCGGGCGGGATCGCGAACACGACCTTGAATTTCCTCGGGAGGTACGTCTTCCCGTACATCGGCTCCTCGTCCTCCGGGGGCTCGCCTCCGGCCACCAGCTTGTCCTCGACCCAGAGCTCGTGGTAGGCCCTCGTGCGCGGAAGGAGGCGGTCGGCGACCGCGCGCGCGATGCCGAGCGTCTGGGCGTGCAGCCGCGAGAGGTGAGGGTTCGGGTTGCACATCACGTTTCGGTTCACGTCGCCGCACGCGGCTAGCGTGTCCAGGAGCGCCCGGTTCACCTCGCGCAGCGCCGACCTCAGGCGCCCCTTGATCACGCCGTGGAGCTGGAACGCCTGGCGGTTCGTGATCTTGAGTGTCCCGTTGGCGTGCGAGTCGGCGAGCCCGTCCATGACCAGCCACTGCCGCGGCGTGCAGACGCCCCCCGGGACGCGAATGCGCGCCATGAAGATGAACGCCTTCTCCTTTCCCTCCCTGCGCCTCTGCGCGCGCAGGTCACGGTCGTCCTGGGGATAGACCCCGTGAAACTTGGTGAGCTGGGCGCTCTCGTCCGAAATCGTGCCCGAGGAGCCGTCCTCCAGTTCGGCGAGGATGTTCCCACGGAGGTAGCGGCTCCCCGCCTTGATTATCTCGCTCTTGCTGGGCGGCCGGGAAACGACCACGTCGTCACTGGTCATGGTCTTGTCCCGACCCTGAGCGCCCGCGCCAGGGCGTCCGCAAGGAAGGCGGCGGCTGCCGGGTGCGAACCCACGAGCCCGGTGAGGCGGCAGCGCAGCCGTGGCGAGCGCCCCTCGGCTGCGCGGGCGATCCGGGCCAGGTCGCCGTCCGGCCCAGCATGGCGCCCCGGGGAAAGGAAGAGGGGGGCGATCAGCACTTCGCCCGCGTCGAACCCGGGCGCCGCGAGCGCCTCGGCGAGGAGCGGACGGTTGAAGGCGAACCGCGCGCCCTCGGGCGACTCCATCGACGCCGCCGCGAGCGGACCGATGGCGCCTCCGAGGATCTCGCGGACGCGGGCCGCGACGGTGTCGCGCACCGCGGCCGAGGCGGGGGAGGGTCCGCCGTGGTCGACCACGATCACGGCCGGGCGGCCCGCGCCGGCCGCCCGGCGCACGTGCTCGGCGACGATCTCGGCGAGCACCGGGCCGTCGGCCAGGCCCTCGGTGAACGCGAAGCCAATGCCGCCCGCTTGCGCCGCCAGCGCGTCGAGGTCGGAGCGAAGGCTGGACCCGATGGCGCCCTGAGGGCTGATGAAAAAGGGGATGAGGACGAACTCGCGCTCCCCGGCGGCGACCTGCGCGCGGACCCAGGGCGCCAGCGTCAGGGCGGGGCCGTCCGCGAGCGCGCCCGGCTCGATCCGGTCGCTGTGCTTCCACGAGACCGCCTCGACGCGGACGCCCACGGTCGCCCCGATCGTGGCGGCGACCCGCCTGAGGTTTTCGTGGGCGGCGGCCTCGAGGGAGCCGTTGTCGATGAGCGCCACCTTCACCGGGCCGCCTCCGCGAGCCTCGGCGACTCGAACCACGCGAGCTTCTCCGAAAAGGCGGCGACTTCGCCGATGATGATCATCGCGGGCGCCTCGACCCGGTGGGCGGCGGCGAGGCCGGCAAGCGTCCCCAGCGTCCCGACGAGCGTCTGATGCCCCTCGGCGGTGGCCGACTGGACGATCGCGGCCGGCGTCGACGCGGCCATGCCGCCCTTCTCAAGGCGGCCGGCGATCGTCGAAAGGTTCTTCACTCCCATGTAGATGCAGAGTGTCGCCTTGAGCCGCGCATAGTCCTCCCAGCGCACCGTGGCGTCCGGCTTAGACGGGTCCTCGTGTCCGGTCAGCAGGATGACGGCCGAGCTGTGGGAGCGGTGCGTGAGGGGGATTCCCGCATAGGCGGCCGCGCCCAGCGCCGACGTGACGCCGGGCACGACCTCGAAGGCGACGCCTGCGTCCGCAAGCGCGGTCGCCTCCTCGCCGCCCCGGCCGAAAATGAACGGGTCGCCCCCCTTCAGCCTGACGACCGTCTTGCCCTCCAGCGCTAGGCGAACGAGGGACCGGTCGATCTCCGACTGGGGGCGGCAGACCTGGCCTCCCCTTTTCCCGACGAAGATGCGCTCGCAACGCGGCCCCGCCAGGTCGAGCAGGGCGGGAGCGGCCAGGTGGTCGTACACCACGACGTCGGCCTCGCCCAGGACCCGCCGGCCCTTGACGGTGAGGAGCTCCGGGTCTCCCGGTCCCGCACCGACAAGGTATACCTTGCCCCGGCTCATATGTTGGCTCCGGAGTCCGCCTGGACGGGGGGCTGCGCGAGGTGCACCGAAAGCTTCAGCAGCCGATCGATCGCCTCGCCGATCGGCTCCCGGTCCGTCCGCACCTCGATGTCGGGGGCGAGCGGGGCCTCGTACGGGGCGTCGATCCCTGTGAAATTGGTCACCAGCCCGGCGCGCGCCTTCTTGTAGAGCTGCTTCGGGTCGCGGCCCTCGCAGACGGAGAGGGGTGCGTTGACGAACACCTCGGCGAAGGGAACGCCCCTTTCCTTGGCCCGCTCGGCCGCCATCGCCCGGTCGGCGCGGTAGGGCGAGATGAGGGCGGCCACCACGACGACGCCAGCCTCCGCGAGGTGGATGGCCAGCTCCGTCGCGCGCCTCAGGTTCTCGCTGCGGTCGTCCGGCGTGAAGCCCAGGTTCCTGCTCAGCCCGGTCCTCAGTGCGTCGCCGTCGAGGACCATCGCGAGGATGCCCGACCCGAGGAGCCGCTGCTCGAGGTGCGTCGCCAGCGTCGACTTCCCGGCGCCCGACAGGCCCGTCATCCAAATGATGCAGCCGCGGTGCCCGAGGATAGCCGCACGGTTCATGGCGGACCCGACCTTGCCGCCCGGGGCCTCCTCGACCACCGAGTCGATTACCCCCCCTCCGCCTATCCTCCTCCCGCGCATGAGGACGAAGCGCCCGAGCGCGGGGACCTTACCGCCGACATCGAAGGCGATGGCCTTGCGGACCCTGAGGCGGATCTCGGCCACCTCGTGGACCTTCACCTCGCTAGGCGCGCCGGTCCCGCTCTCGAGCGTGACCGCGTCCAGCGTGCGCAGGATCCCGATCACGCGCGCCTCGGCCTGCTGGGTGCCGATCTTTAGAGGGATGAGCTCGCCCGCGCGAAGGGGGGTGTCGTGAATCCAGAAGACGCGGGCGGTGAAGGTCCTCGCCTCCGACGGCCTGTCTTCGGGGCAGGAGCCGACCTGGCCGCGCTCGACGAAGAGCTCGTCCTCGAGGGTCAGCGCCACCTCCCTGCCGGACTCGACCGGGCCCCGGGGAGGGGGGGTCGTCTGGGGCCAAGTCTCGATGGATTTCACGCGGCTGCTCTTGCCGCCGGGTGCGAACTCGATCGTGTCGCCCACCGACACCCGGCCGGACTCGACGAGTCCCGCGATGATCCGGCGAGAGTCGAAGCGATAGACGTCCTGGACGGAGACGCGCAGCGGCCCTCCGGAGGCGGGCGGCCGGGCGCGAAACCCCTCGAGCACCTCGAGCAGCGCCGGGCCCTTGTACCAGGGCATGCGGTCGCTCCGATGGACAAGGCCCTCGCCATTCTTCGCCGAGATGGGGACGAAGGCGGTGGGCTCCACGCCGAGCTTGCTGAGATAGTCGCCGAGCTCCGCGCGGATCCTCTCGAAGACCTCGGGTCGGTAGTCGACCAGATCCATCTTGTTCACGGCGACCACGATCTGCCGGAGCCCGAGGAGCGACAGGAGGAAGCAGTGCCTGCGGGTCTGCTCGCGCAGCCCCTCCTGGGCGTCGACCAGGAGGACCGCGGCGTCGGCGCTGGCCGCGCCTGTGATCATGTTCTTCAGGAACTCCTTGTGCCCCGGGGCGTCGATGATCGTGAACGAGCGGCGCTCGGTGCGGAAGGGCACGCGGGTCGTGTCCATCGTGATGTTCTGCGCCTGCTCCTCGAGGA
>CAYNLL010000136.1:0-8029 GCA_964398015.1 uncultured Opitutaceae bacterium
CCGAACATCTTGCCTCCCTCGCCCGTCGTGACGGCAAACGCGAGGCTGGTCTTCTCGAGCTTGCGCGCGAGCTCCTGGGCGCCGTTGAGCTCGTGGGCCTCGCGCTCGCCGCGCCGCTTCTTGAGCGCCTCGACCTGCTTGCGGTTCGCCTTGGTCACGGGGACCGCCACGTTGCGCGGGAGGAGGAAATTGCGCGCGTATCCGGCGCGGACTTTGACTTGGTCGCCTTCGCCGCCGAGGCCTTCGACGGGTTTGACAAGCAGTACTTCGCTGTGGGCCATGGTATGTAAAAAGGTGGAGGGATGCCTGAGTGGAAACCCAACTAAATCCCGCAGTGCGCAGGGAGTGTCAACGCAGTATTTCCCCGGCCCGCGCGGCCCCCTTTCGGCGCCGGGGCGGGCGGGTGCCCGGGCGGGCGCGCAAATGGAGGGCGCGCGGCCGTTTCCAGGGGGCGCCGACCGAGGGCCATTTTGACGCAAAACGCCCCCTCCTGTGAAGCCAAGGTCGGAGTTGCGCAGACCCGCTCTGCCTTGGAGAATCGCCGTCGATGACCCTTCCCACCCCGACCCCAACGATCCGGCGGGCCGGACCGGGAGACGTCCCCTTGGTGCTGCGCTTCATCCGCGGACTGGCCGCCTACGAGAAACTCCTCGGCGAGGTCGAGGCGACGGAGGAGCGGCTGACGCAGACCCTCTTCCCGGGCGAAGGCGCGCGCGCCGCGGCGCACGTCGTGATCGGCGAGCTGGACGGCCGGCCCGCGGGCTTCGCCCTCTACTTCTTCAATTACTCCACGTTCCTCGCGAAGCCGGGCCTCTACCTCGAGGACATCTTCGTCGAGCCGGAATTCCGGCGACGCGGCCTGGGCCGCGCGCTGCTGCTCCACGTCGCGCGGATCGCCAGGGAGGCGGGATGCGGCCGCATGGAGTGGTCGGTGCTCGACTGGAACACGCCCGCGATCGACTTCTATCGGAGCCTTGGCGCCGTCGCACTGGACGAGTGGACCGTGTTCAGGCTGACGGCCGACGCCCTTGGGAGGCTTCCTTTGGCCGGGGCGGCAGCCGGCTGACGCCCCGGGGCGGGGCCCGGTCGCCCCGGGCGGGGGACAAATTATGCGCGATGCTGGCCAATAAGTGACAAGTGTGCCACCGCCGGGGGGCGTAAACTGGCGGGTGCCCGGGGACCTCGCGCAAGCGCTGCGGCAGGCCTTGCGTCGATCCCAGGCGATTCCCATGGAGCGCCAAGACCCGACACGATGAACACCCACGACCCCACCGCGGGCGGCGGGACCTCGCTGACGCGCAGGACCGCGCTGAAGATGGGGCTGGTCGGCCTCATCGGCGCTTCGCTCGGTGCCGGCTCCACAGCGGCCCTCGCCCGCATCGGCAGGAGCCTCCGGCCGGAGTACCGTTTCTTCACCGACGCGGAGGCGACGCTTCTGGCCGCTGTCTGCGGGCAGATCATACCCACGGACGACGCCCCGGGCGCCGCGGAGACCGGTGCCGTGCGCTACATCGACCGGCAGCTGGGGGGCGTCTTTGCGCGCCACCGCCAGGCCTACCGCGCCGGCCTCGAGGCCTTCGGACGCGCGTTTCCCTCGTTCCTCGCGATGGACGCCCCGGGGAAGATCGAGGCGCTGCGCCTTGTCGAGCACGGGAAGGCGCCTTCCGGATCCTGGGAAGGGCCGTCACAGCAGGCGTTCTTCAACCTCGTCCTCGCGCACACGATGCAGGGCTTCTACGGAAGCCCCCGCCACGGCGGCAACCGCGACTTCGCGAGCTACCGCATGCTCGGGATCGACTACCCGCAGGTGGTGGGACGAAACCGCGAGGGGAAGGGAAGCCTATGAGCCTCGGGCACGTGAACGCGGTCGTCGTCGGTGCGGGAGCGGGCGGCGGGGTCGTCGCCCAGGAGCTCAGCGAGGCCGGCCTCACCGTTGTCGTCCTCGAGCGCGGCGGATGGGTGAGCTTCGAGACCCACGGCCAGGACGAGCTCCTGAACCAGCGCACCACCGTGCTCGGCAACGCCTATGGCCCGGACGACCGCAACCCGCGCGTGGTCGAGCGCGGCGAGGGCAACTGGGCCGTCGCCATGCCCAACGAGGGCGACTACGGCAACAACGCCGCCTGCGTCGGCTCGGGCACCGTCAGCTACGGCGCGATGGCGTGGCGCTACCTGGAGAAGGACTTCCGGATGCGCTCGACGTATGGCGCGCCGGAGGGGTCGACCCTCGAGGACTGGCCGGTCAGCTACGCCGACCTCGAGCCGTTCTACGAGCGTGCCGAGTGGGACGTCGGCGTCGCCGGCGACATGACCGCAAACCCGTTCGCTCCTCCCCGGCGAAAGGCGTACCCGATGCCGGCCTTCCCCTACAACAGGGAGGGCCTGATCCTCGACGCCGCGGCGCGGCGCCTGGGGCTGCATCCCTTCCCGATCCCGATGCTGCGCAACTCGGTGCCGTACGGTGGGCGCGGCGCCTGCGTCCACAACCGGTACTGCTGCGGCTACGCCTGCCCGAACAACGCGAAGAACGGGACGCACAACACCGTGATCCCCCGGGCGCTGGCCACAGGGAACTGCACGCTGCGCACCAACGCCGTCGCCAGCGAGGTCGTCGTGGACGACCGCGGGCGCGCCCGCGGCGTGAGGTATTTCGACTCGGACGAGCGGGAACAGTACCAGACCTGCGACCTCGTGGTCCTTTCGGGCGGGGCCATCGAGACCGCGCGCCTCCTGCTCAATTCGAAGTCGCGGCTGTTTCCCGACGGCGCGGGCAACCGGCACGGCTGGGTCGGCCGCAACCTGCAGAACCACGCCTACTCCGGGGCCTTCGGGGAGTTCGAGGAGGAGACCTACGACGACGTCGGCCCGGGGGCGACGATCGCCATCGGCGACTTCAGCCACGGCAACCCAGGCCTGCGCGGGGGCGCGGTCCTGTGCAACGAATTCATCCGCCCGCCCTACGCCTTCTCCGGGACGCGCCCGCCCGGCGCGCCGCGATGGGGCGTGGCCCACAAGACCTACCAGCGCCGCTTCTTCAAGCGCTGCGTCGCCGTCCAGGGCCCTGTGCAGGAGATGCCCGTGTTCGACGCGCGGGTCCAGGTGGACCCGGTGGTCAGGGACCACTGGGGCATCCCCGTCGCCCGTCTCTCCGGCAACCGCCACCCCCACGACGTCGAGATCGGGAGGTTCATCGCCTCGAGGGCCGAGCAGTGGCTGCTCGAGGCCGGGGCGACGAGGACGTGGACAAGCCTGCCAGGACCCGCCCAGCGCGGGGGCCAGCACCAGGCCGGCACCTGCCGCATGGGCAACGACCCGGCGGTCTCGGTCGCCAACAAGTACGGCCGGGTGCACGACATCGACAACCTCTTCCTGGCCGACGCCAGCCTGCACGTGACCAACGGCGGGTTCAACCCGGTGCTCACGATCATGGCCATGGCCTACCGGATCGGCGGCCACATCTGCGAGGCGTGGAACGCCGGCGGCCTCAGATGAGCGCCACGTTCAAGGGACGCCTTCTCCTCGGGATGGGCCTCTACTGCGGGGCCTTCGTCCTCGCCGGCGCCTTCGGCGGCCTGGCCTATTTCCACTTCGGAAACCCGCGCGACACCTGCGCCTCCTGCCACGAGATGACGGGTGTCCACTCGGACTGGGCGGCCTCGGCGCACCGGACCGTCCACTGCCGCGAGTGCCACGGCGGGGCGCTCACGCTCGACATCCACGCGCTCAAGTCCCATGTCGACCGCCTCGTGGGGCATTTCACGGGCGACCCCGCCAAGCCCATCCGCCTCCAGGAGCGGCACGTCGTGGGCTTGACCGAGTCGTGCCGCAGGTGCCACCCGCAGTCCTTCGCGGAGTGGAGCGCCAACCGGCACTCGGTGAGCTACGCCCGCATCTTCCTGAACGCGCGCCAGAACCGCTCCGAGCCCCCCACCGACGATTGCCTGCGCTGCCACGGCATGTTCTTCCAGGGTGACATCACGGACCTCGTCACCTCGGGCGCCGGACGCTGGGCGCTCGCGGACCCGTCCATGGCCGCGCAGCCCGCCATCCCCTGCCTCGCCTGCCACCAGGTCCACGCGCCCGCGGACGCCACCCGGATCGCAAGCTTCTTCGACCACCGCGAGCGGAGGCACCTCTCCGCGGAGCTGCTGCCGATCCCCACCATCTTCGAGGGTGCACGCGCCGTGCGCGTGTCCCGGGACCCGCGCCAGAGGCTCTGCATGCAATGCCACTCGCCCGGCGCGACCCACCAGCTCGGTTCCGCGAACGACCGCACGCCCTCGGGCGTGCACGAGGGCCTAAGCTGCGTCGATTGCCACGGCGTCCATGCCCTGTCGGCGAAGGCCTCCTGCGCCGTGTGCCATCCGGCGCAGTTCCACGGCCGGATACTCGTCCAGGACCTGGACACCACGTTCCACTTTCCCGAGAGCAGGCACGACATCCACACGGTGACATGCCAGGATTGCCACCCCGGGGGGTTGCCCTTCCCGACCTCGAGCCGCCACTAGCGCCCCGCCTGGGCCGCCCTGGGCTGCTGAGAAAATGCGGCACAATTGCCAAGAGGCGCGCAGCGCCTCCGGGGCGGCGGACTATGCTACGCTCGCGATGGAGACCGTCGGCATCAGCATCGGTGCGCTCTCCGTGAAGGCGGTCGCCCTGCGCGGCGCAGCCCCGCCCGTTGCGGCGATCGTTCCCCACAGGGGCCGCCCTCTGGACGCGCTCAGGGAGCTTCTCGCGTCGCCCCCGTTCGCCGGAGCCGAGCATTTCGGCGTCTGCGGTGCCCTCGGCCACGTGACCGACGCGGCGGCCCTCCAGCGCGCGCTGCGCGAGACCGGGGAGGCCTTCGACGCGATCGCGTCCCTTGGCGGCGAGTCCTTCCTCGTCTACATCATCGGCAACGGCGGCATCACGAACGTCTTCTCGCACAACAAATGCGCCGCGGGCAGCGGCGAGTTCTTCGTCCAGCAGATCGGCCGCATGGGACTCTCCCTCGACGAGGCGATCCGGCGCTCGTTCGCCGGCAGCGTCGTGCCCCTCGCCTCCCGCTGTTCGGTCCACTGCAAGTCGGACATCACCCACAAGCTCAACCGGCACGAGGCCTGCGCCGAGGACATCCTCCGCACGCTGCACGACAGCATGGCGAGCAAGGTCATCGCCCTCCTTGACAAGGCCCCGGTCGAGCCCAGGCGCGTCCTGCTGATCGGGGGCGTCACCCAGAACGCCGCGATGGTAGCCGCCCTGCGCGGGAAGCGCCCCGCCGTCGAGTTTGTCGTGCGCCCCGAAAGCGCCTGGTTCGAGGCCTGGGGCTGCGCCCTCCTCGAGCGCGACGACCCGCGCCACGGAGCGCCGCAGACCTCCGCCCCGCGCCCGCTCGACCACCTGCCCCCCCTGGGCGCGTACGCGGCGCAGGTGCGGGTGATCTCGGCCCCGGCCCGCCAGACCCCGCCCGGCGGGCCCCTTGTGCTCGGGGTCGACGCCGGTTCCACCACCACGAAGGCCGTCCTGCTGGACCCGGTGACGCGAGGCCTCGTCGCGTCGCACTACACGCGCACCAGCGGCGACCCGATCGCCGCCATCCGCAGGTGCCTGCGCTCGATCGCGGGGGAGTCGGGCAACCTTCCCGTCGGCCTGGCTGCCACCACGGGCTCCGCTCGCGAGCTGGCGGGCGCCTACCTCAGCACGGGCCAGGTCCACAATGAGATCTCGGCGCAGGCGGCGGGCGCGGCGCACTTCGACCCGGCGGTCGACACGATCTTCGAGGTCGGCGGCCAGGACTCGAAGTACATCCTCCTGCGCAACGGCGTGGCCGTCGACTACGCGATGAACAACGCGTGCTCGGCGGGGACGGGATCGTTCCTCGAGGAGAGCGCGCAGGGTGACCTCGGCATAGCCGTAGGCGACATCTCGGCGTGCGCGCTCTCGGCCCCGTCGCCCGTCCACTTCAAGACCACCTGCGCCGCGTTCATCAATTCCGACATCCGCATCGCGCAGCAGCAGGGGCATACGCGCGAGGACATCGTCGCGGGGCTCGTCTACTCGATCGCCGGCAACTACCTGAACCGCGTGAAGGGCTCCCGGCCCGTGGGGGCCAAGGTGTTCCTCCAGGGCGGCGTGGCGCTCAACGCGGCGGTCGGCCACGCCTTCGCCCACAGCGCAGGGCGCCCCGTGGTGATCCCCCCTCACCCGGAGCTCCTGGGCGCCTTCGGCGTCGCGCTACTGGCGCTCGGGCGCTCAGGCGCGAGGATGGCCGCCGCGCGCGACCTCCTCGCGCTGGCGGAGCCCGAGATGAAGCTCGCCGGCCGCTTCACGTGCCACGCCTGCAAGATGTACTGCGGCATCGACCGCTTCGAGGTCGCCGGGAGGCGCTTCTCGTTCGGCGGGCGCTGCAGCCGATTCGAGAATTCGTGGAAACGCGGCGCCAGGACGGCGGCCGCGCCGGACCTGGTCGAGCGGCGGGCGGAGCTGCTTTTCCGCAAGGCCCAGGCGCCGGCGCCGCGGCAGGCGGCGCCCGAGGGCGAGGGCCCGCGCTGGACCCTCGGCCCAAGACTCACCGAGGCGAAGACGTTTCTTCGGAGCCGGCTGGGCATGGAGGCGCACGCTCTGGGCGCCAGCCCAGCCCCGCCCCGCAGCGTGGGGATCCCGCGCGCGCTGACGACGCACTCGCTTCACCCCCTCTATGCGGGGTTCTTCGCGGCCCTTGGCTTGGAGGTTGTGCTGTCGGGCGTGGACGCCGACGGCGACCTGAAGTCGAACTCCGGCTTCTGCTTTCCGGCGCAGATCGCCCACGGCGCGGTGCTGGACCTCGCCCGCCGCCACGTGGACCTGGTCTTCCTGCCGCACATCACGCGCATGCCCCATCCCAATGCCTGCCGCGACTCTCTGCTGTGCCCCATCACCCAGGCGAGCCCCTACTTCCTTGCAAAGGCGTTTCCGACGACCCGGATCCTCTCGCCCGTCCTCGACTTCACCGGGGGCTACGAGGGCTGCACGGCACTGGTGGACATGGTCGTGAGGGAGCTGGCGATGCCCCGGGACACCGCCGAGACGGCGTGGGCCGCGGCGGTGCGGGCGCAGATCGACGCCGAGCGCGCCATGCTCGAATTGGGGCAACGGGCGCTCGCCACCGCCGTCGCTGGCCCCCGCCCCGCGGTGCTGCTGGCCGGGCACAGCTACAACGCCTTCACGCCCGAGGCATCGCAGTCCGTGGGCCGAAAGCTGGCGAGCATGGGGATCACCGCCATACCGGCCGATTGTCTCGTGGCCGCCGGGGCGGGGCCGACCGCATGGCATTTTGCGAACCAGATCATGAACGCCGTGGAGCTCGTGAAGCGCCATCCCAACCTGTTCCTGGTCTGCGTGAGCAACTTCAGCTGCACGATAGACGCGTTCACCCACTCGCTGCTCGCAGCGGAACTCGGCTCCAAGCCCTACCTGCTTCTCGAGATCGACGCGGCCACGGCCGACGCGGGCGTGCAGACCCGGCTCGAGGCCTTCCTTGACATCGCGCAGAACTACCGCGCCGTCGACAGGAGCCGGCGGGCCCCCTTTTCCCCGGCGCGCCTGGCCGGCCAGGGCCAGGTGGTGCGCTCGAACGGGGAGACCGTGCCGCTCACCGACCCCAGGGTGAGGCTTTACCTTCCGAACTTCTCGCCCTACCACACCGAGGCGCTGTCGCTGGCGATGCGCTGGCTCGGCCTTAACCCCGGCTCGGTCGCGCCGCTCGCCCGGGCGCAGCTGGAGAAGGGGCTGCGCTACACTTCCGGGCGGGAATGCCTGCCGCTGCCCCTGTGCATCGGGCAGATTCTCCAGACGCACGAGGCGCGGGGCCCGGACGAGATCGTGGGCTTCTACACCGTGCGCGGGGGGGCGCCGTGCGTCAGCGACGCCTACATGGGTTACTTCGAGCGCTTCATCGCGGAGCAGCGGCTGCCCGACCTCTTCATCCTCAACGCGTCGGCGGAGAACGACTATCTCGGCTTCCCGGCGGATGTGCTGGCCCGCCACGTGGGGCCGGCCATCGTGCTGGCGG
>CAYNLL010000137.1:0-3876 GCA_964398015.1 uncultured Opitutaceae bacterium
GGCTCTTCCGCAGCGCCTCGAACCTCTCGTCCTTCGAGAACATGCTCTCGATCCTCGCGAAGAACGCCAGGACCCAGGGGCCGGAATCCGCCGGGCCCGCCGGGGCGGCCATGGCCGCGCCCGCCGCCCGCCCGCCCGCCAAGGGCCCCGCCAACGCGGCCCCGCCGCCCCAGGCCGGGGAAGAGGAGCTTCAGCTGCCAAAGGTGACGATCAAGCGGGATACCCCCAAGGTGGGCCGCAACGACCCGTGCCCCTGCGGGAGCGGCAAGAAGTACAAGCACTGCCACGGAGCCTGAGGATCCCTCGGTGAGCCCCGATCCCTACGATCCTGTCCCGACCTTCTGGGACCGGCACTCCGAATGGGTTGCGCCGGCCGCCGTGGCGGGGCTCACGGTTATCCTTCTGGTGGCGGCGTTTCCTCCGTACCACGCGCCGGAGGCCGCGTACGCCTGCCTCGTCCCGGGGACCTTCTGGGCGTACCTGCGCCCCCGGCTCAAGACGTACGCGTGGACCCTGTTCGCCGCGCAGGCGGTCGCGTGGACGGTCAACCTGAGCTGGCTCCACCCGGTCACCTGGGCGGGGCTCTTCGTCCTTGGGCCGCTGGTCGGGGCCTGGACGGGCCTGTGGTACCTCGCCGCGTGGTGGGCGGTGCCGCGGATGGCCGGGCGGCCGACCCCCCTGCGCCTCCTGGCGATGCTGGGGCTCTCGGGCGCGTGGGTGCTCGTCGAGTGGTCCCGCACGTGGCTCTTCGGCGGCTTCCCGTGGATGCCGCTTGCGGCCACGCAGTGGGAGATGACGAGCATGCTCCAGGTGGCCGCCTACACGGGCGCCGCGGGCATCTCCTTCGTGATCGTGTCGGCCAACATCGGGATCGCCGCGTTCGCCAACAGGCTCTTCCGCGAGGGGGAGGTCGGCCTGAGGCGGCGCAGCCCCGAGCTCCTTCTCGCCCTCTTCCTGGTGCTCGTCTGCCTCTCGATCCACGTCCAGGAGACCGCCAACCGCGGGCGCTACGCGGAGCCCTTCGCGAGGGTCGCCTTCGTCCAGCCCGACATCCCGGCCCGGGTGAAGTGGGACGTCTCCAAGGAGCCCGAGATCATGAAGGCGCTGTGGTCGACGACGCTGGCCGCGCGCGACCTGCATCCCGACCTGGTGCTCTGGCCGGAGTCGACCACCCCGTTCCCGCTCAATGACGACCCGGCGATGAAGAGGTTCGTCGAGCTGCTCTCGGCCCAGCTGAAGGCCCCGATGCTCGTCGGGGCCGACGCGATCGAGAGGGCCGCAGGAGGCCGCGTGGACGCCTACAACGCGGCCTTCGTCGTCGACCCCCAGCTCGGCGTGCAGACGGCGTACTACGCCAAGCGCCGCCTCGTCCAGTTCGGCGAGTACATCCCGATGCGGCCGCTCTTCGGGTGGATCGGCAAGTTCGCCCCCCTCGGGGACGACTTCACCCCCGGCCGGGACGCGTCGCCGCTGGTGGTCGCGCTGCCGAGGGGCGCCGCCGCCTTCGGGGTGCTCATCTGCTACGAGGACCTTTTCCCCGCCCTCGCGCTCGAGGAGGTGCGCTCGGGCGCGGATGCGCTCGTGGTGGTGACGAACGACGCGTGGTACGGCGAGGGGGCCGCCGCCTTCCAGCACGCGGCGCATTCCGCCCTGCGCGCCGTCGAGACCCGCCGGCCCGTGCTGCGCTGCGGAAACGCGGGCTGGAGCGGCTGGATCGACGAATTCGGCTCCCTGCGCAAGGTGGTGACGGATCCCGACGGAAGCGTGTACTTCCGGGGCGTCCAGGCGGCGGAGGTGACGCGCGACGGGCGATGGGTCGGCCGAAACAGCTATTACGTCGACCACGGGGACTGGTTCGTGGCCGTGTGCGCGTGCCTTGTCCTCGCGACGGGCGGCCTGCTGGGGGCGATGGGGCCGCCGCCTGCCGCGTTCGCGGAGGAGGGTCGATGAGCCGGTCAACCATCGCCCTCGTCGGGGATTTCTCGGAGCGGCACGCGGCCCACCGGGCGATCCCGCTGGCGCTCGGGCTGGCGCGCGACCGGCTGGGGGCCGACGTGGGATGGGAGTGGGTTCCCACCCGAAGCATCGCGGACGCGCCGCGGGACCTGGCGGGATTCTCCGCGGTCTGGGTCGTGCCGGCGTCCCCGTACGAGAACACGGCGGGCGCCCTCGGCGCCATCCGATTGGCGCGCGAGGGGAACCTTCCCTTCCTCGGGACCTGCGGCGGGTTCCAGCACGCCCTCATCGAATTTGCGCGCAACGCGGCGGGCATCGCGGACGCCGACACCGCCGAGACCTGCCCTGGCGGCGCGAACCTCGTGGTGACGCCGCTCAGCTGCTCCATGGTGGAGAAGTCGGGCGCGCTGCGCTTTGAGCCCGGCAGCCTTCTGGCGACCGCCTATGGAGGCACGCAGGCGAGGGAGGAGTACCGCTGCAACTACGGGTTCAATTCCGCCCACCGGTCGGCGCTCGAGTCGAAGGGGCTGCGGTTCACGGCCTGGGACGAGGGCGGGGACCCGAGGGGAGCCGAGATTGCGTCCCATCCGTTCTTCGCCGGCGTCCTGTTCCAGCCGGAGCGCGCGGCCCTGAGGGGCGATCTCTCGCCGCTGGTCCTGGCCTTTGTTGGCGCGGTGATGTCCGTCCGCAAGCGAGGATGACGCTCCGCCCCAGATAAGGGGAGGCGCGCCGCCCGTTTCACGCAAATTTACGTAGTCATAGTCCGTGACCGACCGGGCGGCAGCCCCTACACACACGGAACCTACCGTGACACCCGTGCCCCCTCGCGCCCCCGCGCCCATGATGACGCCCCGGACCGCGAGCCCCGCCGCCGGGACTGCGCGCGCGCCTGCAGCGGAAAGAAGCCGGCATAATGGGCGCATGAAAAAACGAGAATGCGTTCGACGCCGCCAGGACGGCTATTCCTTTTGCTCCCCCATTTTGTTAGCCTCAGGGCCAAGAAGCCGGCCAGCCGCGCACCAGGCCCCCCCGGGACGCCGACGTCCACTCGCCCCCGCACATCGACCGTACGCCGCAGCACCATGACACTCCTCGGTACACTCGCCACTGACTGGGCAGGATATCTTCCCGTCCAGAGAGCCTTCTTCGGGATCGGCTATGTCGCCGCGTTCCTGATCGTCATCCTGGGGGTATTCCAGCTCATCGGGATGGAGGTGCACACGGACTTCGAGCACCCGGACCACGGCGGCGCCAGCCTGTTCTCGGTCAAGCCGATCGTGGGCTTCTTCTTCGGGTTCGGGTGGGCCGGGGGCTTTCTCCTCGGCCACTTGCCGTTCCTGCCGGCCACCGCCCTGGCCGCCGCCACGGGCGCGTGCTTCATGGTCGTCATCTGGGGCATCGTCCGCACGTTCGTGCATTTCCAGAACGACGGCAGCATGAGGCTGGAGAGTGCGGTGGGGAAGGACGGGATCGTCTATACGACCATCGACCCCGCAAAGGGCGGGCTCATCCAGGTGACGCTCAACACCGGCCTTGAGACGCTCCCCGCGGTGACCAAGGACACGCAGCCCATTTCCACAGGAAAAACGGTCACCGTCATACGCCTTGACGGCCCGAACCTCCTCGTCGAAGCCAAGAAACCATGAGCATCAATATTCTCTTTGTCGGCGTGGGGATCCTCTTCCTCGTCATCGTCATCGCGACCGCCCTCGGCCGCTTCAAGATGTGCCCGCCCGACAAGGTCCTCGTCGTCTTCGGGAAGACGGGGAGGGGGCAGAGCTCCCAGTGCATCAACGGCGGGGCGAAGTTCATCGTACCCATCTTCCAGAGCTTCGGCTTCATGTCACTCAGGCCGCTCAACATCAAGATCGAGCTGGAGGACGCCCTCTCGTCGCAGAAGATCCGCGTGAGCGTCCCCTC
>CAYNLL010000137.1:3886-8028 GCA_964398015.1 uncultured Opitutaceae bacterium
GGCCAGATGCGCATCGTGATCGCCACGATGACGATCGAGGAGATCAATTCCGACCGCGAGAAGCTGATCGGCGGGATCTCGACGGGTGTCGAGCGTGAGCTCGAGAAGCTCGGGCTCGAGCTGATCAACTGCAACATCACGGACATCCAGGACAAGTCCGGGTACATCGAGGCCCTCGGCAAGGAAGCGGCCGCGAAGGCGGTCAATGACGCCCAGATCCGCGTTGCCCAGGAGAACCAGCGCGGGACGATCGGCCAGGCCGAGGCCGTGAGGGACCAGAAGATCAAGGTCGCCGAGGCGGAGGCGGCCCAGACCGTGGGCCAGAACAAGGCGGCGATGAACATCGCCGACTCGAACGCCGAGCTCGCCAAGCGCCGGGCGGAGGCCGCGAAGGTCGCAACGAGCGCCGAGCTGGTCGCCGCCGCCGAGGCCGCGAAGACGGGCTTCGACGCGCAGAGGACCGCCGAGGACGCGCGCGCGCTCAAGGAGGAGGCCGCCCTCAAGGCGACGGAGGTCTCACGGGCCAACGTCGACAAGGCGAAGGCCATCGTGGCGGCCGAGGCCATCGCCAGTGTCGCCATAAAGGAGGCCGAGGGCAGGGCGACGGCCCTGACCACGACCGCCAAGGCCGAGGGCCAGGCGACGCAGGTCCGCCTGGAGGGCGAGGCGGCCGGCCAGAAGGCCGTGCTCCTGGGCAAGGCCGACGGCTTCAAGGAGCTCGTCAAGGCCTCGAGCGGGGAGAATGCGATCAGCCTCATCGTGGCGCAGCAGCTCACGGAGATCACGCGCATCACCGCTGACGCCGTGGCGAAGATCAGGATCGACAAGATCGTCGTCACCGACGGGGGCTCGGGCTCCGGCCCGGGCGTCGGCAAGGTCGTCGGCGACCTCTTCAAGAGCACGATCCCGCTGCGCGAGATCATGGGCAGCCTCGGGATCGAGCTGCCTGGCCTCCTGGGGACCAAGAACGATCCCAAGAAGGCCCCTGACACGCCGGGCGCAGCCTAGCCCGAGTCGCGCCCTCCCATTGAAGGGGAGGGCCCCGGTCGCCTCCCCTGGACGCGGGTGGGGGACCGAGCGGCGGTCTTGACTTCCCCGGCCGAAACGGAGAGCAGCACGTCCTCCCCTGATGGACGGCCCACCCCCCGCCAAGGCTTCAACCCTCCCCCCATACCCATGAAATTATCCACACTCCTCGTCGTAGCCTCGCTCACGCTCGCGCTCAGGCTTGCCGCCGAGGATGTCGTGGTCTTCTCCAAGGGCGATGTTGTGACGCTGGGCGGGGGCGCCCAGAAGGCGCCCCAGGACACCGCGAACGCCGCCTTCCTCGCCGCGGCGCAGGGCGACTTCGCGGGCCAGGCGCCCTACGATGCCGATTACCCGCTGATCAATCCCCCCGCATGGGGCCGCGTGGTCAGCTCGGAGACCGCGGGAAAGCTCCAGATCCGCCGCTCCTTCGCCAACGGCCTCGTCTTTCAACTGGAAATGGAGCACCTGCTGGCCGGCCACACGTACGTCCTGTGCATCAACGGGCGCCCCGAGCACCCCGGCAATGAGCTTCTCCCCCAGGAGGTGCCGGGCCATGCGGCGGAGAAGTACTACGACTTCTACACGGTCACGACGGACGCCCAGGGGGGCTACCATGGGCGATTCGCCCTGCTGCTTCATCCCGGCGCCTATAACGTGCACTTTTACGTGAAGGACACCACGGACCACAAGATCGTGCTCTATGGCCTCGAGTACTTCGACTTTGCGGCGAAATGACCGCGCCTCGACCCCCCGCCGGCCGTCGCCCGGCATGAACTGAGGGCCCCCCGCCTCCGCAGGCCCGGCCGACTCCAGAGATCGATGCGTCCCAGGTTTTTCAGGTCCGCAGCGAAGTGGCGGGAATGGCTCGAGGCCCACCACGCGTCCGAGACGATGCTGCTCGTCGGCCTCCACAAGGTCGGCTCGGGGAAGCCCTCGATGACCTGGCCTCAGTCCGTGGACGAGGCGCTGTGCTTCGGCTGGATTGACGGGGTGAGGAAGTCGATCGACGCCTCGAGCTACTCCATTCGCTTCTCGGTGCGCAGGAAGCGCAGCATCTGGAGCAAGATCAACATCGCCAAGGCGCAGGCGCTGATCGTCACCCGCAGGATGCGCCCGGCCGGGCTGGAGAAATTCAAGAGCAGGACCGAGGCGCGGTCGGGGGTCTACTCGTTCGAGCAGAATGGGCCTGAGTTCGATCCGCAGGCGCGGCGCAGGTTCATGGCGAATCGGGAGGCCTGGAGCTACTTCAGCGCCCAGCCGCCGTATTACCGGAGGCTGCTGACGTGGTGGGTGGTCAGCGCGCGGCGGCCCGAAACGAGGGAGCGGCGGCTCGCCACGGCGATCGAGCTTTCGGAGGGGAAACGGCGCCTCTGACGGCGCGGCGGCCACCGCGTCAGGCCCCGGGCTCCGGCTGTTGGGGCGTCGCCCGCACGACGATGGCCACCCCCGCGACGACGATCGCGCTCGCCACGTAGAACACGGTGCGCGGGACCTCGCCAAAGAGAAGGTAGCCCATCACGCCCGCGAAGATGAACTGGCTCATGTTGCAGAGGCTGACGATCTGGCCCCGGATCGCGCGCATGGCCGCATTCAGCAGCGAGTGGCCGCAGACCGTGGGGACCGCGGCAAGGGCGGCCAGGAGGACCCATTCGCGGCCTGACCCCGCCTGAAACGTGTGGGCCCAGGGGAGCGCGACCAGCGAGCAGACGATCGCGGCCTGGCCGTACACCGGGATCACGTACAGCCAGACCGAGGGGAAGTCCCTGTTGCGCCGGCCGAGCGCAAGGTAGAGCGCGAAGAGGAGCATGGAGAGGAAGCAGACCGCGTCGCCCGCCGGGCTTCCGCCCGCGGTGAGCGCGTCCTTCACCGACAGCGCGAGGAGCCCGATGACCGCCAGGACGGTGCCCGCGACCTCCGCACCGTTGATGCGCTCGGCGGCGATCCAGTGGAGGAAGAAGGGCAGCGCGATCGGGACGAGGTTGACGATGAGGCTCGACTGGGCGACCGCCGTCATGCGCGCCCCGAGCGTCCAGGTGATCAGGTGGGCCGCGAGGACGAGCGCGGGGAGCCGGGTCCTGCGCAGGTGCTCCCTCGTGAAGGCGGACCCGTGCCGGCGCAGCTCGTGCCGCAGCACGGGCGCAAGCAGCACGACGGCCAACACCAGGCGGGCGGCTGTCAGGACGAAGGGGTTGGTGGTGCTCAGCCTGATGAGGACCGCCGACGTCGAGCAGGCGAACACGCCCAGGAAGAGCAGCAGGTACCTCAGGAGCATGGCCGCAGACGCTGCCAGAGCGGGGCCGGGTAAGGCAACCGATCGTTGGACGCGAAAGGCGGGTTGCTGCTTGAGAAGCGCGGAATATGGGAGTTGGGTGGCTGACCCCAAGATGAAGAAACTCCTCTGCATTCTCGCGTGCGCCGCCGGCCTTTCCCGGGCCTTTGCGGGCAACTACCAGAATTTCGACGTCGCCGTCTACATCCCCGTCGGCGTGGTGAACACCTTCGCCGACCCGGGCGTCCTGCGCTCCCAGTGGGAGGCGATCAACAGCCAGGTCAAGGTGGACAAGGTCTACATCGAGGTGCACCGCGACCGCGTCCTCGCCACCGACGAGCTCCTGGAGAGCGTGAAAAAGTTCTTCACCGACCGGGGCGTCAAGGTGGCGGCGGGCAGCGCCTTCTCCAACAACACCTCGGACCAGTTCCAGTCGTTCTGCTACACGGACCCGGCCGACCGCGCCTTCGTGAAGAGGGCGTCGGAGCTGGCGGCGCGCCACTTTGACGAGTTCATCCTCGACGACTTCTTCTTTGTCACGACCAAGTTCGACTCGGACATCGCGGCGAAGGGGGACAGGTCATGGACCGACTTCAGGCTCGGCCTTATGGACGAGGCGGGCGCAACCCTCGTCGTCAAGGCGGCGAAGGACGTCAACCCGAAGATCAGGGTGGTGATCAAGTTCCCCAACTGGTACGAGCATTTCCAGGGCCTCGGCTTCGACCTCGACAAGGAGCCGAAGATATTCGACGGGATCTACACGGGCACGGAGACGCGCGACCCGGTGGCCACGGACCAGTTCCTCCAGCAGTACGAGAGCTACCAGATCATCCGCTACTTCGAG
>CAYNLL010000138.1:0-8026 GCA_964398015.1 uncultured Opitutaceae bacterium
GAGAGGGAGAGGTGACTGGAGGTTTGGTTCATTTGGGTTTCTGCTTGGAAATATGAGACGGCGCCGGGGCCTCGATCGGACGACGATCCCGGCGCGGCGCCCAAAAGGGGTCCGGGCTCAGGTGTTCGGCGCGGCCGCCTTGGCGTTCGGCGGCGGCGCCGTCAACGCCTTGTAGCGGGCCGCCAGATCGTTGTACTGCGTGACCAGGGAGCCGTACTTGCTCGCCAGGTCATCATAGGCCTTGATGGCCCCGTCGGCCTTGTGGACGGCGTCCTGATTTGCGGTGACGAGCTGCTGGCGCTGGTCCAGCAGGACGTGGATGTTATTGTCCCGCGCGGCGACACCCTGTTTGTAGGCCGCCAGCGCCCGCGCCGCGATCTCGGCCTCCGTGACACTTTGCTTCGCCTGCTGCTCCAAGGTGAAGAGATGCGCCTTGGTCTCGCGGACCTCGATGTCTCCGGCGTCAGACCTCTTCTTCAGCGCCGTGATCTCGGCCTTGAATTCGTCAATGTCCTCGTTCGCACCCCTGATGGCCTGGTCCTGCGCGGCCAGATGGCTCTCGTCAGCCGCGACGACCCGCCGCAGGTTCTCGAGCTGGGCGTCGCCTTTCTTTTCGCCGGACCACTGCCAAAGGCACAGGGCCCCGACCAAGGCGATGAGGATCACGTTGACCCGATTGAGGTAGTATTCCATGGGCTCAGTGCTGGTCGTCGAGGCGGGTCGAGAACGCGACGGACTGGATGCCGGCCGCGCGGACCCGGTCCAGGACGGACACGATCACCCCGTGCCGCACATCCGTGTCGCCGGAGATGACAACGCGGAGATCGGGCTGGAGGGACCGGCGGCGTCTCAGCTCGGCCTGGAGCTCGTTGCGCCCGATCGGGCTCTTGTCCAGGAAAACCCCGCCCGTCGAGTCGATCGAGATGGAGAGCGTGTTGGGCTTGTTCTCCGGGTCGCCCGTCTGGGCAATCGGGAGGTCCACCTTGACGCTCTTGGCGCTGGCCAGGTTCATGCTGACAAGCATGAACGAGGCGAGCAGGAAAAACATGATGTCGATCAGCGGGATGATCTCGATGCGGGCCCGTTTCCGGCCGCCAATGGTGCTTGCGTGCATGGCCAGCTTGCTCAGCTCTCCCGCCCGCCCCCGACCTCGGCGAAGATCTCGCCCCGGGACCGTCGGCGGGCCTTTTCGTTCAGGAGCCGCACGTTCCGGACCACGGTGCTCAGCTCCAACCGCAGCGCCTCGACCCGGCTGCCGAAGGCGTTGAAGGGGATGAGCGTCGTGATGGCGATGCCCAGGCCAAACGCCGTGGCGATCAGGGCCTCGCCGATGCCCCCGCTGACCTTGGAGGCCGCGAGCTCCTGGTCCCCCCCGACGAAGTGGAAGGAGCGCATGATGCCCGTCACCGTGCCCAAGAGGCCCAGCAGGGGAGCGAGGGTGATGGCCGTGTCCAAGACGTCGACGAAGCGGTGCGCGGCCTTGGTCTCCTCATCGGCCTGGACCTGCATGGCGATCTCCACGTCGGTGTCCGAGTGCTCGAGCCCGTAGGCGATGACGCGGATGCGCGCGTCCGAGGAGTCGGCGGAGAGATTTGCCACCTCCTCGCTGCGGCCCTGCGAGATCGCCTTGTAAACCTGGTTGAGCCGGGCGGAGTCGCGTCCCCGGCGGGCCGCGGTCCACCAGAAGATTCGCTCCACGATCACCGCCAGCGTGATCAGGGACAGGCCGAAGAGCGGCCACATAAGGACTCCGCCATGGAAGAAGGTATCGACCAGGACGTTGGCAAGGAGCGGGTGAGGGAGCATGTTAGCGGAGGACAAAGTCATAGGTTTTGGTAAAGTAGCCGGCGTCTCCGACCCAGCGCCCCTGCCGGAGGTTCTCGAGCGCGGCTTGGTCGAGGAGCTCGGAGCCCGAACTGACCCGGACCCGGGCATCGGTGATGTCGCCGGTCGGGCTGGTGTGGAATTCGATGACGACCCGGCCCGTGAGGTGCCGGACAAGGGCGGCGGGCGGATAAGCCACCTGGCTCGTCAGGAGGTTCCGTCCAACCACCTCGCGGGGAAGAGCCGGCAGCGGCGGCGTGGCCGAGATTCCGGTGGCCTCGGCTGCGTCGGACACCAACCGCACGGGTCCGGCGACCTTGATTGCAAAGGCTACCGCCACGTCCGCGGGGACCGCGGCCACGACTGCCGCCGGCGCAGGCTGGTCCTGTTCCGGGGGCGGCACCTCTCGGAGCACCTGCGGCGCGGCCTTCGGCGGCGGCGGAGCTTCGATTTGGACATTCTCGATGATCGGCGGCGGGGGCGGCGCGGCGCGCACGACGTGGGGCCGATGGGCTTCGGCGGGAACACCGAATCCCAGGTAGCCGACCACTAGCAAATGCAGGCAAATCGAGGTCGTCAGGATTGCGGCCAAGAGCGGCCCCAGGTTTCCCGCCGACCGATCGGAAGGGATGGAAACACCGCCCGTTTCAGGCGTTGCGAAGGCCACACCGTCAGCGGTGGGCGTGGAAAGGTTGTCTATCAGCGTCGGCATCGATCAGGAGTTCAGGAAGGGAAGGAAACGGGACCCAAGTTTTCCTGGGCTCGTCTCCTCATCTTTAGACGCGCGACTGAAATGGGGTTTTATAATCCCATTTCCATCAGATGCTTATTTGCCTTTTAATCCCTATCTAATTGATATGGTTTGACGATTGGTGGGAATCGATCCTGTTACTTTAGAACCGTTGCTTTGTCGCGACCAGACGACTGGAGAGGAAGCTGCGTTAACTGCTTTGCCTTTAACTTCCTATTCGTGTCACCCGACCAAACTTCATCGTGCCGAACCATGCCAGTGGCGCCCCCGTGCGCCCACGCGCGCCTAGCCGCGATCTCCCCTCCCCAAGCACTGCGACCCCGCGACCCGTTCGCCGGCGCCCAACCCGTCGAGAGGCTCCATGAACTATCCTAACGTCGAGCGGGCGATCGCCGCGATTGCCCGCGGAGAAATGGTCGTGGTCGCGGACGACGCCAACCGCGAGAACGAGGGCGACCTGATCCTTGCCGCCGAGCGGGCGACTCCGGCCGCCCTCGCCTTTTTCATCCGGTACACCAGCGGCGTGGTGTGCGTGTCCCTCCCGGCCGAGCGGCTGGCGGTCTTGCAGTTGCCACCGATGGTGGCCGAGAACACCGAAAGCCACCGGACCGCCTTTGCCGTCACGGCGGACCTGCGCGCCGGCACCACGACGGGCATCTCAGCCGCCGACCGGGCCGCGACCATCCGGGCCCTGGCCGACCCTGCCATCCCGGCTGACGCCTTCGTCCGGCCGGGGCATGTCTTCCCGCTCTGCACCCGGAAGGGGGGCGTGCTGACCCGGCCGGGCCATACCGAGGCCGCCGCCGATCTGGCCCGCTTGGCCGGCTTGTTCCCGGCCGGGGTGCTGTGCGAGCTTGTGAACGACGACGGCTCGATGGCCCGCGGGCCGGAACTGGTCGCCTTTGCGGAACGCCATGGGCTGGCCTTCGTCACGATCGCGGACCTGATCGCCTACCGCCGCCGCACCGAACGGCTGGTCACGCCGGAAGCGACCGCGCGGATGCCGACCCGCCACGGCTTGTTCATGGCGCACGGCTACCGGTCGCTCCTTGATGGGGCGGAGCACATCGCCCTGGTGAAGGGCGATGTGCGGGGAGCCCAAAACGTGCTGGTGCGGGTCCACTCGGAATGCGCGACCGGCGACATCTTTGGCTCATTGCGCTGCGACTGCGGCGAGCAGCTCAACGAGGCGCTCGCCCGAATTGAAACCGAGGGCTCGGGCGTCCTCCTGTACCTGCGCAACCACGAGGGCCGGGGGATCGGGCTCGTGCAGAAGCTCCGCGCTTACGGCCTGCAAGATGCGGGCTATGACACGGTGGAGGCCAATCTTGCCCTGGGACTGCCCGCCGATGGGCGCACCTACGATGTGGGGGCGCAGATTCTCCTCGACCTGGGCCTGACCACGATTCGGCTGATGTCGAACAACCCCGCGAAGTTCGAGGGCTTGGAGGGTTATCCCCTGCAGACCGTGGACCGGCTGCCGCTCCTGACCAAGCCGCGATGCGAGAACCAGCGCTACTTGCGCACCAAGCAGGAGAAAATGGGCCACCTCCTCGACGTTCCCGCCCCCGCCCCTTCCGCCGCTTGAGCACCGCCTCCAGGCCCGAAGCAACCGCGGCCGGGACGACCGGCGCCCCGGGTCCCCTGCCCGCCCCAGTTGTCGCGATCATCGGTGGCGGCTGCGCCGGCACGCTCGTGGCAGTCCAGCTGTTGCGCCTAGCCACCGGCCGGCTCCGGGTCATTCTGATTGAGCGCTCCCCTCCCTTCGGCCGGGGGATCGCCTATGGCGCGGAGTGTCCGCATCATCTCCTGAACGTTCCGGCGGCCCGCATGAGCGCCTTTCCGGAGGACCCCGGGCACTTCCTCCGGTGGGCCCAGGGCCTCGCGGGCTTCCTTGGATACCCGGCGGCCATCTCGGGCGAGGACTTCCTGCCCCGCGCGATGTTCGGGCGCTACCTGGGAGAGCTGCTCGCGGAGGCGAGCGCCCGGCCCGGGATCACGGCCGCCCTCGAGACGATTGCCGGCGAGGTCGTGGACCTGGAGGAGACCGAAGGGAGCGCCCGGGTCACGCTGGCCGACGGCCGCACGTTGGACGCGCATGTCGCGGTACTCGCGCTCGGCAACCTCCCCGGGGAGTACCCGATCCGCCGGCCGCTCCCCTTTTACCGCAGCTCCCGGTATGTGCACGCGCCCCTCGCGGCCACGGCCACGAATGAGATCCGCCCCGACGACGACGTGTTGGTGGTCGGCGCCGGCCTCACCGCCGTGGACATCGCCGTGCAGTTCATGGGCCTAGGCCACCGGGGAGTCGTCCATGCTCTCTCCCGCCGGGGCCTGCGGCCTCTGGCCCACCGTCCCCCCTCCGCTTCCCGTCCGCCCCATCCCTTCCCCCACGGCCTGCCCCCCACCGTTCGGCAGGCCCTGGCCCTCATGAGAAAGGCCGCAGCCACCGCCTCGGCCGCCGGCGTTGATTGGCGGGGAGTCGTCGACCGGATTCGGCCGGACGTCCAGGACCTCTGGCTGGGATTCAGCCCCGCGGAGCGGGCGCGCTTCATGCGCCACGTCCGGCCTTACTGGGAGGTTCACCGGCACCGAATCGCTCCCGCGACCGCGGCGATCATCAGCGAGATGGAGGCGGCAGGTCGCCTGCGGTTCTATGCCGGGCGGCTGGTGAGCCTGGAGGACTCCGGCGACGAAGCGGAAGCCGTCATTGCCCAGCGTGGGAGCGCGAAGCTGATCCCGCTGCGCGTCCGGAAGGTGCTGAACTGCACGGGTCCGCGCACCGATTACTCCAAGTACCAGCATCCCCTCCTCGTCAATCTCCTCGCCGCCGGGCTGATCGGACACGACCCGCTCGCCCTGGGGATCAAAGCGCTCCCGACCGGGGAGGTCTTGCGGGCCGACGGTTCCATCGTGGGCTGGCTCTTCTCGCTCGGGGCCCCACTCAAGGGCATCGTCTGGGAGTCGACGGCGGTCCCCGAGATTCGCGTCCATGCCGCGGAAGTCGCCCGGCGAATTCTTGCGCGCACTCGGGCGCCCGCCCCAAATTGGGCCGCGGCCAACCCAAGCCCCGGCCTCGCCGGCGCCGGCGGCCCTGGTTCGGCGACCGCCGAGGAACCGGGGCCGCCCGCCCGCACCTGAGCGCGGCCGATACCCGGCGCCGGACCGCCCTCGGTCCCGCCAGGCGTACATCGGCATCGACTACGGGTGCTTCCCGGATCCGCGATTGACCGGCAGGGAGGCCGCGATCCAAGCGAGGGTGCCCCCCGCGACGACAAACGGTGACGGATGGCCCGCCGTCAGGAATTTCTCCGCCGCGATCTTCGAGCGGTCGTCCGCCTGGCAGATGAGGTAGATTGGCCGGCGACGATCCACCGCCTTATCGGCCAGCAGCTTGCCGGCCAGCAGGCTTCCCAGGGGGAAATTCCGCGCCCGCGGCACGCGCACCTCGGCGAACTCATCGGGCGTGCGCACGTCGAGGAGGTCAAGCGCGGGGTCTTGCGCCATCAGCCGTCGGAGTTTCAGGGGGGCGATGAAGCCCGGGGCCGCCACTCCCGCCGGTTGGAGAACCGAGGGGGTGTCCTCCGCCGCGAGGCGACCAAGAACATTACTGTGCCGGTTCATTCACCCTAGGGTCGCTTTGGAAAAAGTGGCATCCCTTAGGCGCTGCAGCCGCTCACCGGCCAAGTGGAGCGTCTCCGGCTTCTTGGCGAAGTTTAACCGGATATAGCGATTTTCCCCCGGGGCGAAGAAGCTGGAGCCGGGAACCGGGGCGACGCCGATCTCCCGCGCCATCCAGTGGGAAAACGCCACATCGTTCGACCAGTCGAACGGGGAGATGTCGACCATGACAAAGTAGGCCCCTTCTGGACGGGAGTAGGAGAGTCGGGCTTGGTCAAGGTAGCCGAGGAGAATGTCGCGGGACCCGGCATACTTCGCGGCGAGGTCGGTATAGTAGGAATCCGGGAAACCCAGGGCCGTGACCACGGCATGCTGGAGCGGGGCGGCCGCTCCCACCGTCAGGAAGTCATGGACCTTGCGGGCCTGCGCGATGATTCCCGGCGCGGCGTAGACATACCCCAGCCGCCAACCGGTGATGGAGAAGGTCTTGGACAGCGACGAACAGACGAGGGTCCGCTTCGCCATCCCGGGCAGGGTCGAGAAGTAGGTGTGTCGGTGGGGAGGAAAGACGATGTGCTCGTAGACCTCGTCCGTCAGCACGAACACGTCGAACTCCTCGGCCAAGGCCGCGATCGTCTCGAGCTCCGCCCGTGTCAGCACCCGACCGCTCGGATTCGAAGGGTTGCAGAGCACGAACGCCTTCAGGCCCCCCGCGAAAGCGCGGCGCAGCTCGTCGGGGTCGAAATGGTAGTGCGGCGGATGGAGGGGGACGAGCACGGGCTGCGCGCCGCAGAGGATGGCATCGGCGGAGTAATTCTCGTAGAAAGGGGAAAAGAGGCCCACCTTGTCGCCGGGATCGCAGACGGTCATCATCGCGACCATCATGGCCTCGGTGGCACCACAGGAGACCACCAGCTCGCTCCCCTCGTTCACCGGGATGCCCATGAAGCGCTCCAGCTTGGCCGCCAGGGCCTTGCGGAGCTCCGCCGACCCCCAGGTGATGGCGTATTGGTGGCGCCCCGCATCCATCGCATCCTTGCCGGCTTGGATGAGTTCCGTCGGGGGATCGAAGTCGGGAAATCCCTGTGCGAGGTTGATCGCGCCGTGCCGCTGCGCCACGCGCGTCATCTCGCGGATGACCGATTCGGAAAAGACGGAAGTGCGTCTGGAGGTCGGGGGCATCCGGAGCTTCTAGGCCATAAGACATCCCTGAACAAGCAGACTAGGTCGCCGCGGGCCGCAGACCGGGAAGCCGAGCGTCATCGCGCCTTCGCCCTGCCGAAGAGGAAGGAGCCGGCTCTCTCTCTTTCGACGGATGGGAGACGAATGTTTTCGGCAAAAGGCGCTCGATTCTCGCACCGCGGGGCATCGACCGCGCCTGCCGCTTCCTGACGAGCGCGGAAAAGGCCGCGGGCCCTGAATCGCGCCGCCGCCGGGGTGCCGAGCGCGAGGTTGGCCATCAAGTGCCCGCGGGAGGAGGCGTAGAAGCTCATAGTCTCATAAATAGCCACAGGCCTAAAGTCGGTTTTTGTATATACCTTTCAATTAATTTCTTCTGCCTTTTTCTAATCCCTACTGTTTTAATATGGTTGACCCGGAAACCGCCCGGCCTTCGATGGGCATTCGCTGCGGATGATCCGACGACCAGTCCACTGGAGAAAGGCTTTCGATGCACCACCATCATGCACGCATTTCTCTCGTTCAACAAATCGGCTGGGGCGCCCGAGTGGATCCCCGCAGGCTCCACGCCATGACCCCTCCGGAGGAACGCCAGGCGACGACCAGCTGGCCGACATCCGCGACAAGGAGCGGGCGCTGCGGTAGCGCTCG
>CAYNLL010000139.1:0-8008 GCA_964398015.1 uncultured Opitutaceae bacterium
TGGAACTCATCATCGGTCAGGACGCCCTGGTCCCTGAGGGCCTTGAGCTGCTGCAGCTCCGCCACGAGGTCGGCCCTGGGGGCCGGCGGCGCGCTCGCCAGGGTGGCCGGCACGGCCGCCTGCGTCACCGTCAGGCTGGTGCCCGGCTGGGGAAAATTGGGCTGGCCGGGAAGCGCGCTGGTCACGGGCCGGTTGTACAGGTCGAAGAGCTGGGCGAACCGGCCGAAGGACTCGACCTTGCCGTCGACCAGGCGGATCATGTACGGCTGGTCGCGGCCGTAGCCGGCCGCCGAATCGAGGTAATAGGTCATGTATTCCGCGTTCGCCTGCGCGCTCGTGCTGTCGGGCGTGCCGAGGATCGCCTTCACCTCGTCCTTGGTCATCCCGATGTGAATGTTGTTGAGGGCGGTGGACGAGGCGCAGCCGGCGACGAGGACGCCGGCGACCACGGCAATGATGAGTGCGATCTTGGGTTTCATATTATTGGGGCGCTGTGGCGTGAAGCCAGGGCCTCGAAGGGCGCGCGCGAACCCGGGGCGGGCCGCGCGCGGGAGAGGGAGGCGGGTCTGGCGGGGCTGTCCTAGGGAGAGACGCACGCGCGCGGAAAAGGATGCTCCCGGGCGGCGCGACTCCCTTTCGCGGGGGCCGGCACCCCCGTCATGCCCCATCGAATACGGCGCAGGCCGCCGGGGGCGCGGATTATCTTGAGTCGCGGCGGAATCGCCCAACCGTGGGGTCCGGACGACGACACCGGTGACACCCTCCCCAAGGCATGACGATTCACAGGCGGCGCCCGGGGGCCTCGATTGGCGGGCACTCGCGGGGGCGGCCGTCCTCGCCGCCGCGGTGCTCGCGGCCTACGGCCGCACGTTCGCCGTCCCGATGCTCTTCGACGATGCGGCCTCCATCGCGGACAACCCCACCCTCAGGCACCTGGGCGAGGCGCTCCAGCCCCCGCGGGGGGCGACGGTCTCGGGCCGGCCAGTACTCAACCTGTCGCTGGCGCTCAACTATGCGCTCAGCGGGACGCGGGTGCGGAGCTACCACGCCGCAAACCTGGCGATCCACATCCTTGCGGCCCTGGCCCTGTTCGGGATCCTGCGGCACGCGCTGGCGCCGCGGGGACGGGCTGCGGCCTACTCCCTCGCCCTCAGCGGCGCCCTCCTCTGGTCCCTTCACCCGCTCCAGACGGAGGCCGTCACCTACCTTGTCCAGCGCGCGGAGTCCTTGATGGGCCTCCTCTACCTGGCCACGCTGTACGCCTTCATCCGCGGGGCCGAGGCCGGAAAAAAGGGGGGGCGCCCGTGGTTCGGGCTCTCGGTGGCCGCGTGCCTCCTGGGCATGGGCACCAAGGAGGCGATGGCCTCCGCGCCGCTCGTCGTCCTCCTCTACGACCGCACCTTCCTCGCCGGCAGCTTCCGGGAGGCCTGGCGGCGGCGCCCGGGCGTCTACCTGGGACTTGCCGCCACCTGGCTCCCGCTGCTCGCGCTCACCCTGTCCGCGGGCGGCAGGGGCGGCTCGGCGGGCTTTGGAAGCGGCGTCCCCTGGTGGAGCTACGCGCTGACGCAGCTGCCCGCGATCGTCCACTACCTGCGCCTCTGCCTCTGGCCCCACCCCCTCGTCTTCGACTACGGCGACGCCCTCGTGCAGCCCTCCCTCGGCCTGGCGCTGCCAGCCCTGGCGGTCGCAGGCCTCGCCGCGGCGACCCTCTGGGCCCTGGCCCGGCGCCCGGCCGCCGGATTCCTGGGGGCCGTGTTCTTTCTCACGCTGGCCCCGTCCTCGAGCATTGTCCCCGTGGTCACGCAGACCATGGCCGAGCACCGGATGTACTTGCCGTCGATCGCCGTCGTCGTGCTGGCCGCGGCCGCGATCCACCGGTGGACGGGCCGCGCGGCCCTCCCGATATGCCTTGCCCTCGCCGCGGTCCTCGGCCTGGCCACCTGGGAGCGAAACGCGGCCTACGCCAGCGTGGACGGGATCTGGGCCGACACGGTCGCGGCGCGCCCGGACAATGACCGGGCCCACAACAACCTGGGTTCCGCGCTGCGGGACCTGCCCGGCCGGCTCAATGACGCCATCGCGCAGTTTGAGGAGGCCCTCCGCCTGAAGCCGGACTCCGCGGAGGGTCATTTCAATCTGGCCTGCGCCCTGGACCGGGTGCCCGGCCGGTCCGGCGAGGCGGTGGCCCAGTTCGAGGAGGCCCTGCGCCTGAAGCCCGGCTATGCCGACGCGCACTTCTACCTCGCCTGCGACCTGGACAAGGTGCCCGGCCGTCTGGAAGAGGCCGTCGTCCACTACGAGGAGGCGCTCCGGCTGAGGCCCGACCACGCCGACACCCACTACAACCTGGGGTGCGACCTGGCCAAGATTCCCGGTCGCCTGGACGGGGCGATCGCTCAGTTTGAGGACGTTCTGCGCCTTGAGCCCGACCTCGCCGAGGCGCACTACAACCTGGGGTTCGCGCTGGACAAGGTGCCCGGCCGCCTGGACGACGCCATCGCCCAGTATGAGGCGGCCCTGCGCCTGAAGCCGGGCCTCTCGGCGGCGCACTATACCCTGGGATGCGACCTGGAGAAGGCGCCCGGGCGCATGGACGAGGCCGTCGTGCAGCTCGGGGAGGCGCTGCGCCTGAAGCCCGACTTTGCCGAGGCCCGCTACGCCCTGGGCAATGCCCTCTTTTCCTCGGGAAAGGCAACCGAGGCGATCGTCCAATATCAGGAGGCGCTGCGCCTGGACCCGACCGTCGCCGAGGCGCACTGCAACCTGGGAAGCGCCCTCGCCTCCGCCGGGAGGACGGCAGAGGCCATTGCGCAATTTGAGGAGGCGGTCCGGCTGAGGCCGGCCTACGTCGAGGCGCACTACAACCTCGGGAATGCCATGGCTACTGAGGGACGGATGCCCGAGGCGATCGCGCAGTTCGAGGAGGCGTTGCGCCTGAGGCCCGACGAGCCGGCCATCCTCTTCAACCTCGCCATGGCCCAGTTGCAAAATCCCGGACAACAAGCGGAGGCCGAGGCGAACCTGAAGGAGCTCCTGAAGCTCCAACCCGCGAACGAGGCAGCCCGCAAGGTGCTCTCAAGGGTGCAAACCGGTTCGCCCGTCGACGTCGCCTCCGGCGCAGCCTCACACTAGGCCCCTTCCCGGGCCCATTGAATATGCGCATGTGGATCAGATTTCGTCGGCACCGAGGCAAAGAGGCGAGGCCAGTGGGAACAACGATGAGAAACCTTTGACGGCCCTTGCCCTCGCGCCGCATCTTCGAGAGCTGGAAATCTACACGAAACGCAAATGTCGGCGTCCTTTTCGAGCCCGCAGCAAATCGAGAGGCAATCCCCAGAATGTCATCCCTGCAATGAACCGGCTTTATACATTTGGCATCGCAGTGGTCGCGCTGGCGGGCGGTTGCGCAACCCAAGACGACCGCGGAGCTCATCCACCCAATCAAAGTTCGGCACCGCCCAGCGCCACGAAAGCAAACCCCGCCTATGCGCTGGTTCCCAATGACCAGAACACCGATCTGGTAATGCAGGGTGACCTCGAAAAGGCGCTCTTGGATTGCAACGAGGCCATTCGAGTCAACCCCCTCAATGCCAAGGCCTACTTTTCTAGGGCCGTCATCAGGTCCCAGAAACAGGATCTAACTCATGCAGCGGACGACTATGAGCAGGCACTGCGCCTCGATCCAACCTTCACCAAGGCCTACATCAATTTGGGAAAAGTCTATGCGGGCGAACACCAAAGCTTCAGGGCAATCGCGAATTTTGACGCGGCAATTCGCCTGAACCCCAAGTCGATTGAAGCCTATGATTCCCGCGGATGGGTGAAATTCAACGACGGCGATTTTGACGAGGCGCTCTCCGATTTCAGCAAGGCGCTAGAATTGAACCCGAGTGATCCAGACACCTACGTCGACCTTGCGAATCTTTATTTTGCCAAACACGACAAAGCCAAAGCGCTTGCCAACTACGACAGGGCAATCGCCATTAGCCCTACTTATGCCAATGCGTATTTCCTGCGGGGGATGACGTTCATGCAGACCGGAGAGATGGATAAGGCGATCGCTGACTTCGATAAGGTCCTAGCGCTTCACCCGAACGATGCACGGACATACGTTTGCGAGGGGCTGGCCCATTATCTGATGAAGCGTTACGACAAGGCACTGGCCTACTTAGACAGGGCGATTCAGCGCAATTCCCAGGATGCGCTCCTGTACGAAACCCGAGCCCGGACTTATGTCGCAATGCGCGACTTTCCAAATGCCATTTCCGACTTCAATGAAGCCCTCCGCCTAACCCCAGGCAAGGCCGGTCTCCTGGCCGCAAGGGCGGACGCCTATCTTCAGGAAGGCAAAGCGTCTAATGCGGCGGCGGATTATGCCCAGGTCATCAAACTTGATCCAACGGACCTCGATTCTCTCGACTCCTATGCGTGGCTGTTAGCTGTTTGTCCCGCTCCCCGTGTCCGAGACGGAACAACGGCCGTCGTCCTTGCGAGAAGGGGGTGCGAGTCTTCTTCGTGGAAAAATTTGAATCTCATCGACACTCTGGCAGCCGCTTTCGCGGAGGAGGGAGAATTTGAAGAAGCAATGAAATGGGAGACGATCTACCTCAATAGCTCGCCACCCGATTCCGACCTTGTTGGGGCTCGCCACCGATTGGACCTTTACAAGCAACACAAGCCATATCACGAAGATCCGAAGCCGTCGCCGCAGTGATTATGATTTGGACTGAATCGGCAGCTTCTCCCTGTCCTCGCATGAATGGTGATTCCCGGGGCCGGTCGAAATTGCTTGTCAGTGCTTTTTGAACGACCCGTAATACGCCCTCCTTGTTAGCACATTGGGCATAGGCGCGGTAGCCAAGTGGTAAGGCCGAGGTCTGCAAAACCTCTATGCGTCGGTTCGATTCCGACCCGCGCCTCCAATCGTAATACGCTGTACTACAATAAGTAACGTATCTTTAATAAGGGCGTGTCACAGAAGTGTCACAAGCCTGGCGCATTTCTTCGAATAACTTCATATCCATTGTTACTATCTTTAGATAGTAATCTCCTTTTACTATCTTTAAGTAGTTTCTTGCCTTTACCATTTTAAGGTAGTAATTGTTCGCTGTGAATTACCCAGTGAACACGTCGGTGCAGCTCAGCGCGATACTGCGGGGAATGCGGAAATCCAGATCGTTGAGCCAGCTTCAAGCCGGGCAATTGCTCGGCGTAAACCAAAAGCGAGCTGCAAGGATCGAACGCAATCCAGGCGTCACATCGTTTGATCAAATCACCCGCCTAGTCTCCGCGCTGGGTGGTCGAATTGTCATCGAAATGGAAGCGATCAAACCCCCACCCACCCCCAATGAAACACTCGCCACTAGGAAACAAAAAAAGCGCATTTCTATAGTTCCATCCAAACCCGTGGTTGGACGAAAGGAGAAGCCCCGCGATGCCTAAAGAAGCGCTCGCGATCTGGATGAATGGTAAATTGGTAGGCAGGTGGTCTGTCGAACGCGGAATCCATGTCCTCGAATACGACCCAGCGTGGGTCGGCTCGCCTGAAGGCCGAGCCCTTTCGCTGGCCCTTCCATTTACGCCCGACAATACCCCTCATAGAGGTGATGTCGTCGAAAACTATTTCGACAATCTGCTTCCCGACAGCGATAAGATTCGCTCCCGGCTTCGAAACAGATTCTCGACAGACTCCACCGACGCATTCGACCTATTGTCCGCGATTGGACGTGATTGCGTTGGCGCTGTGCAGTTACTGCCCGAAGGCGATTTACCCCAAGGCCACAACCGCATTGAAGCCGAGCCGCTAAGTGACTCCGAAGTTGAAAGCGCCATCGCTGCGAGCCTCTCGGGCGACCGGGTGCTGGGGCAAAAAGAAACAAACGAGTTCCGGATTTCCATAGCAGGCGCACAAGAGAAGACGGCTTTCTTGTTCCACAAGGGTAGATGGTGCCGCCCGCTAAATGCTACCCCGACAACACATATCTTTAAACTCCCCCTCGGTTTGATCGGACACCTTCAAATCGACATGAAAGATTCGGTCGAGAACGAGTGGCTATGCTCTCGGTTACTGGACGCACTTGGAGTGCCGGTCCCTGAATGTGAGATTCTACAATTCGGAAGCAGGAAGGTGCTTTCGGTCCGGCGTTTCGACAGGGAATTTACTTCGGAGGGATGGATTGCCCGCATTCCGCAGGAGGATTTATGTCAGGCACTAGGTCTTCCAAGTTCCAAGAAATATGAGTCGGACGGCGGCCCTGGAATGCGGGATGTAATTCGCGTCCTCGATACCAGCTCACGCGCTATCGAGGATAAGCGAATATTCGTGAAAACGCAGATATTGTTCTGGTTGCTAGCGGCCACTGATGGTCATGCAAAGAATTTTTCTATCTTCCATGAAAGTGGAGGACGATACCGATTGACGCCCATATACGACGTTCTATCCGCATGGCCCGTGATAGGCCAAGGCGCTTACATGTTCGATTACAGGCTTCTGAAATTGGCGATGGCCGTGCGAAGCAAGAACCCTCATTGGAAACTGATCGAAGTTAAAGCCAGGCACTGGTTGAACGTCGCTAAGGCGGCAGGACTTGGTGGCGACACCGGAGTGATCGACGATATCGCGGTTCAAATACCTAAAGCGGTGGCAAAAGTGAACGCGCAAATCCCTTCGAATTTCCCGGCAGCCCTCGTGGACAAAATTTTCGTTGGTTTGCATCGACAAGCATCCCTGCTGGGCGATTTGTCGTGAGACTGAGAAAACTCTTAATCGGCATTTGGCGTGGAATGTAGGCGTCGGTTCGATTCCGACCCGCGCCTCCAATCTTAACTCACTTATCTACAAGTAGATCACGCAATTAAAGCACCCGACTGCAACAGAACTGGAACAGTTCTTCTTGCAGATAAGGCACTCAGTCAAGCACGCCAATGGGGTTCAGGGAGCGCAGGTGGCCGTGGATTCACTGATGAGAAGAATTGTTGCGTTGTTGGAGTGGTGGTGAAAACAATGCCGTCTTCAGTTGCACGCTGAGACCGTCCTTGGCCGCTAACCACGGCAGGCAGTCCAGTACCGGTGCCGTCCGTGAACAGAAATTCCGTGCAATTGCGCGGACAACCCACAGGCCCACCATGATAACCGCCATTCCCACACTGTTAGTCGGATGCCTCGGGGCACTAGCCCCCGAAATTGTCAGACTTTACAAAGCGAGGACGAAGAGCCGCCCCGAGTTCACAGGATACTACTTTGTGATAAGCTTTCTTCACGCCCTCGTGGCCGGAGTGTTCTGTCTGATTCTGCCCGCAGATAATCTTCGCTCCGCATTTTATGTGGGCGCAACCTTCCCAACCCTATTAAGCGGACTCACTCCCAGAAGGCATATGACTCTGTGCAACGAAGCGCCCCGAGAGGGAACGGTGATGGAGACCGCGGCAAGCCTCGCAGCCAAACGGACTCCGTGGCAGATTTTCCAAGATCACGCCAAGGCCCTCTTCCTGTAATCGCGAACCCATCAACGATTCCGCCTGACCTTGCCTGCGACCACGGAGTGACACTTCAGCAAATATTCGGTAATCGACAGGTGTAAGGCCCCAGCAGTCGCACGGATTGCCGTCTTTTCAGCCTTCGTTACGCGGAGATGGATCGTCTCAGACTTCGGCAGAGTCGCTTGAACCTCCGCCAGGCTCGGCTCGGGCATCGCCGTCTTCGATTTGTGTCTCATGCCGCCAGCTTTTCTCGACGCTCAAGTATCGCTCTCACGGTCGAGGCATACCAGCGGCCCCCTGTCTTTGTTGCAACGCCATCGTCCTGCAATTGTTCAGCGATTGCTGCGAATCTCATCCCCTGCCCTCGGCGCAGGCAGATACCCTTGATTACCCGAAGCTCGGCTGGGTTCTCCACCAGTGTTTCCCCATCACTCGCAAGATCGTACCCCATCGGTATCCTAGCGGAAATCCGGCGGTTGCTCCTGCGGAGGTGCCCGATGGCGCTAGCCGTCCTCTCGGACAACTGATC
>CAYNLL010000140.1:0-7996 GCA_964398015.1 uncultured Opitutaceae bacterium
GCCAAGGGCGGCGAGAAGCTGGCCATCAAGTGGGCCAAGCAGAAGGGCGTGACCGGAAAGTCCCAGAGGGCTTACCTCCTGCTCGCCCTCGGCTACCAGGCCTACGAGCTCCAGAAGTTTGACGAGGCCAAGGAGGCCATCGACCAGGCCATTGTGGAAGCCAAAGGCAAGGACGACCACCAGCTCAAGGTGCTGAAGAGCGCGATCGATGACGCGATCAAGGCCCGGGACACAAAGAAGGCCAGCGACGCCGCCTCCGACACTTCACGGCAACAACTATGACGAAATCCAAAATCTATTTTATAGTTCCGCTGCTCGCCCTCGCGGTGTTCTACGGCTATTATTGGAACTTCAGCTCGCAATACGACGCGAGGCAGGCAGCGATCGCCGCGGTCGAGAAGCAGAAGAAGCTCGATAAGATCAAGGCCGAGGACGAGATGCGCCTGAAGGCCATCAACGACGCGAACGAGTCGCAGAAGCGCCGCAAGCTGGAGCGCGCCGAGCGCGAGGCGAAGGAGCGCAAGCAGCGCGATGACCAGGAAAACGCCACCCTCCTCAGGGACAAGGCCGACCAAGAGGCGCAGCGGCTACAGCGCCAGGTGGAGAGGCTCACCAAGGACGTCGACACCGCGGACAACGAGATCAAGAAGATCGAGGAGGACGAGAAGCACTCGACCGAGGAGCTCGCATTCCTGAAGACCTATGTCGCGAAGGCCGAGGAGAACCAGGCCCACCTTTCGGACGTTGCTCACAAGATCGAGCTTGCCGACGCCGCAGCCGCGCGCGCGGCCGCCCTCGCTGCAGCCGAGGCGAAGAAGTAACTCCACAGCCCTTATCCTTATCCACCAGGCGCCCTTATGAAAAAATGGCTTTATGTTCTAGCCCCCGCCGCGATGCTCGCGGTCTTCCTGTTCTTCTATTTCGAGAGCAAGGCCGAGACCGAGGCAAAGGAGAGGGCCCATCAGGAGCAGGTCGCCCGGGAAAAGGCTGACGCAGAGCAGAAAAAGCAGATCGCCGAGGCCAAGGCCCGCGAGGACGCCGAGCGGCGCAATGCCGAGCGCGAAGCCGAGGACGCCAAGGCCTCCAAGGAGAAGGAAGACAAGTATCTCGCCGGGATGCAGCGGATCCAGTCCGACACGGACAAGTCCAATGCGCTCGCCGAGGGCTATGCGCAACAGGTCTCGGAGCTCACGATCAAGCTCGACACCCTCCACAAGCAGAAGGACGCGCTCACCCGCGAGGAGTTTGAGCTTTCAAAGAAGATCGAGCTTGAGGAGGTCGAGCGCCGCAATGCCGAGCTCGATATCCAGCGCCTGGTGCAGATCATTTCCGACAAGGCGGAGCAGAGCGCCATGGCGAAGATGCCACCCCCGCCCCCGGAGAAGAAGAGCGAGTGAGGTGAGGGAGCCTGGGTCGCCGCGCCGCGACGGCCCTTCGGGTGGGGACCTTGGCTTGAGTTCGGGATCGCCGCTCGGTTGACCCCCGTGCAATGGAATTGCCTTAAGGGTGCCGCCCGCGTCGCCGCCGTGTAGCCGCGCAGGGCGGCCCGAGGGATCCGCGTCCTTGTCGCGGGGAGCGTGACGCCCTCCGTACGCTACGAGCCCGCATCGGCATCCAGTGCTCAAATACGCATTTTTGCGTACTTTCCGGTAAAGTGTTGCCGGGCACGGGCCGTTAACACGCTGCATGAAAATCCTTGGCACTAGCGCAACTGTCTTCCGTTCACTCCCTGTTCTCGTTCTCTTCTGTGCGCTGTCGGGCGTGTCCCGCGGCTCCATGGCCATCGGTGACAGCAATGTCCAGATCGGCGGCTTCTTCAGCCAGGGATACCTCTACAGCGACAACAACAACCTCCCGACGCAGGACGTCGGCGGCACCTGGAATTTTCGCGAGGCGGCCTTCAACGTTTCCGACACCTTCGGCGCCCACCTACGCGTCGGCGCCCAAATCTTCGAGCAGGACTTCGGCAACATCGGCAACGACAAGGTCATCCTCGACTGGGCCATCGCCGACTACAACTTTGCCTCCTGGTTCGGGATCCGTGCGGGTCGCGTCAAGTACCCCAAGGGCCTCTACGGCGAGGCGCTCGACCTCGATGTCGTGCGTCCGTTCATCCTCCTGCCCGAGGCGGTCTACAGCCCCATCCTGCGCGACTTCACCGCCTCGTTCGACGGCGCGATGATCTACGGCTCGGTCAACGCCTTCAAGGGCTCCTTTGACTACAAGGTATTTGGCGGCACGATCCCGATCAACCCTGAGAAGGGCGTCGCGGACTTCTACAATGACGGCGACGGACTCTTCACCTCCACCGGCGCAACCTCCCTGAAGATGGATTCCGTCCAGGGCGCCCAGCTGACATGGAACACCCCGGTCAACGGCCTCAAGTTCGTCGCCTCCTACTCGTACTTCACGAATCTCGATGCCTACGGCCCCTTCACCGCCTATCCCCCGGTCGTCCTGTCGACCAACATTCCCAAGTTCTCGTGGCTGACCTATTCGGCGGAGTACACGGTCGGCGAGTGGGTGTTCGCTGCCGAGTGGCAGCGCACGGGGGGCGACCTGCTCCTGTCCGCGGCTCCCATCGGATTCTCCGGAGGCGAATTCGTGGGCTGGGACGGCTGGTACGTCGCCGCCTCGCGCAGGCTGGGTGACAAGTTCCAGGTCGGCGCCTACTACGGCGACAACCAGGTGCGCACCGGCTACAGCTCGAGCAATCCTGCGGACTACCAGCACGATTCCGCGATCAGCCTGCGCTACGACCTCAACGACCATGTCCTCTTCAAGATCGAGGCGCACTATTTCGACGGCACCTACGAGACCTTCAACACGGTGCGGATACCCAATCCGAGCCCTAAGAACGACACCACGGTCCTCGCCGTCAAGACGACTTTGAGCTTCTGAGTGACCCGCAAGTACCCTCCAACGATCGGACTCCACCTCACATGAAATCACTCACCACACGCCTCCTGTGCGCACTGGCCCTGTTGGCGCTCACCTCGGCGGCGGCCTTCGCCTCGCCGGCCGTCATCGGCAACAAGAACGTCGCCGGCGAGAAAGTCGATGCGACCGCGCTCAAGTCCATGTTCCTCGGCAAGAAGACCGCGTGGGACGGCGCGGGCGGCCGCGTGATCCTGGCCGTTCTCAAGAGCGGACCTGTCGCTGACGAGTTTCTGAAGACCGCCGTGGACATGTCGGCCAGCAGCTTCAACAACTACTGGCGCCGCCTCGCGATGACCGGCGGCGGAACCGCCCCGCGCTCCTTCGAGAAGGAGGAGGACGTGCGCAAGTACGTTGCGGAGACTCCAGGCGCGATCGGCTTCATCGACAGCGCCAACCTCGACGCCTCGGTGTCCGTCATCACCGTGGCGCCCTAGCCCGGGCGCCTCTTCCTCACGCGGATCGTTCGACCCGCCACACTCCCTTCTTCCGTGCCCGAACCATCCACCTCCCTGTCCTCGCTCAACCTAAAGCGCGCCTTTCTCGGCGTGACTTTCGGCTTTGTGTTCCTCGCGGTCCTCATCGTGGTGCTGGGGGTGACGACCTTCCGCCTTTCCAAGGACGGCACGGCGCACAGCGCCGAGCTGACCAAGAGGCTCCTGCCGGCCCTGCAGGCCGTCTCCGGCCTAGAGGAGTCTGCGCTCAAGTACAACCTGGCGAACCTGGAGTTTGTCACGGCCAAGGATGACGATGCCCAGGCCCGCAAGCTCGCGCTGGCGGAGAGCCATCGCAAGGACATCGAGACCCAGTCCGCCCGGCTTTCCGAGCTCCTGGACTCGGCGGAGACGACCGCCCATCTCGCCAAGGTTTCCGCGTCGCTCAAGACCTATGGAGAGGCCGTTGCCAGGCTCCAGAAATCCCTCAAGGCAAACGACTTCGACGAGGCCATGAAGACCCTGGACGGCGACGTCGCCAAGGACTACACCGCAATCGAGGGCGACCTCAACTCGCTGCGCAGCTTCGTCTTCGACCTATCCAACCGCAACGGCGACACCACGCAGCTCCTGCTCGACCGCAACCTGCGCTCCACGCTCATCCTGAGCGCGGTCATCGCGGGCATCGCGCTGATCGCCGTCGTGACGGTGCAGCTCCTGTCGCTTCGCATTAGCCGCGAGCTGTGCGAAATCTCGGGCACCCTCTCGGGCGCGGCGGAGGACATCTTCAACAAGGCCGGCGGCTTCACCGCGACCAGCGGCCAGCTGGCCGAGGGAGCCAGCCACCAGGCAGCCTCGCTCGAGGAAACCAGCGCCTCGCTCGAGGAGATGGCAGGCATGACCAAGCGCAACGCCGAGTCCGCTCAGAACGCCAAGGAGACCGCCAGCCAGACCCGGAAGGCCGTGGAGAACGGCGTCGCGGGAATGAAGCGCATGAGCGCCTCGATGGAAGGCATCACCACCTCCAGCGCGGAGATCGGCAAGATTATCAAGACGATCGACGACATCGCCTTCCAGACGAACATCCTCGCGCTCAACGCCGCGGTCGAGGCCGCCCGCGCCGGCGAGGCCGGCCGCGGCTTCGCCGTCCTCGCCGAGGAAGTGCGGGCCCTCGCGCTTCGCTCGGCCACCGCCGCGCGGGAGACGGGCAGCAAGATAGAGACCGCCTTGCAGAGGAGCCGGGAGGGGACCAGCGCCAGTACCGAGGTTGCCGGGATGCTCAACAGCATCGTCGGGCAGGTGCAGAAGATGGACACGCTCGTCGCCGAGATCGCCACCGCCTCGGCGGAGCAGTCCCAGGGGATCAAGCAGGCCACCAACGCCATGATGGAGATGGACAAGGTCACGCAGTCCAACGCCGCAGGCGCCGAGGAATCAGCGGGCGCCGCCCAGGAGCTCGCGTCCCATACCGCGCTCCTTCGCGAGGCCGTCGCCAGGCTCAACGGTTTCACCGGCCTGACGTCCGTGGCCCCGGCAACGCAGGCGCCCGTCCATGATGAATCCCCTTCGTTGGCGCCTGTCCACAGAAACGGCTTCGCCAAGAAGCCGGCCAAGGGGCGCGCGGTGACCGCCGCCTGACCGCGGCGCGCACGCGCATACGACGGCCTGTGTCTCTGCGGGGCGCTCGTTATTGCCATTCTATGGCATTATAATGTATGTTATTGTTATAACATATTTTCTGATATACAGAAGGCACTCCTGAATACCGGATTTGGGCCCTCGCCCCTTCCGCCCCACCGCGGGCGCACCCGTGACGGCCTGCGCGAGTTCCAGCAATTGGGCGTGTTCTGCTACATGCGGAGCAATTCGGGTCGATGAGCAGGGAGGATCACCGATCGCAGAATGACACACCGTGAGTCAGCCCCCTCCCCCTGGCACGCCTGCGGGCGCCGTCCCGTTGCCGTGAGCCCGGCCGCGCGCAGGAGCCCCGGGGCTCCGCACCCCCTCCCTTCCATCCCGAGCCACGCGCTCGCCCTGGCCCCCGGCCCATGATGAACAACACCCCCTCAGCACCGTCCACCATCCTCCTTGTCGACGACGAGCCCGTCGTCCTTGACGCGCTCCGCCTGACGCTTGAGCGGGAGCGCTACCAGGTCATCGCGTGCTCCAGCCCGCAGAAGGCGCTGGCCGTCCTCACCGAGCGCGATGTCGCCGTGATCATTTCGGACCAGAAGATGCCCGAGATGCCTGGGCACGAGTTCCTGATCGAGAGCCGGCGCCTGAGGCCCCAGGCCTCTCGCATCCTCATCACGGCGGTACTGTCGCTTCCGACGGTGATCGACGCCATCAACAAGGGGGAGATCTTCCGCTTCGTCGCCAAGCCCTGGTTGCGCGAGGAGCTCCTGGCAACCGTGAGGAACGCCGTCCAGCGCAACGACCTGATCATGCACAACGAGGTGCTCCAGGCGCGCACGCAGCAGCTGAACGCGCAGCTGATGGTCGCCAACAGCGAGCTGCAGCAGCAGCTTCTGGACCTCGAGCAGAAGCGCCAGAAGCTCGACGCCGCGAACGGCGAGCTCAGCTTCCGCTATGAGAACTCCCTCGAGCTCTGCCGAAGGATCCTGACGGCCTATGACCCAATCCTCGGAGGCCAGGCCAAGGCCCTCGTCGAGATCGCGACCAAGATGGCGGAATCCGGGCTGTTCAGCGCAGACGAGCGGCGGGCGCTGCGCTCGGCCGCATGGCTCTGCGACCTCGGCCTGATCGGCGTGCCCCGCGAGCTGCTGCGCTCCTTCCGGCGGGCACCCGAGCGCCTCACGGACCGCGAGCGCACGATGCTCCACAACCACCCGGTCTACAGCCAGACGCTCTCCGCGCTCGTCGACCCGCGCACCGACGTGGCGGAGACGATCCGGGCCCACCATGAGGCCTGGGACGGCTCCGGCTATCCCGACGGCATCGAGGGCAAATCCATTCCGTGGCTGGCCCGGTGCCTCGCGGTGGCTGTCGGATTTGTCGAGTCCGACCGTCCCAAGCAGGCAACGATCGAGGCCATTCTCGCCAAGTCGGGCTCCACCTACGACCCGGAGGCGGTTCGCCTCTTCCTGAAGGTGACCCAGCTGGTGAACCTCCCGAGGCAGGTGCGCGAGATCCTGCTCGGCGAGCTAGCGCCGGGAATGGTTCTTGCCAGCGGCATCTACAGCCCGCACGGGCTGCTGCTGGTGGGCGAGGGCCAGGCGCTCGGGCCGGCCACGATCACAAAGATCCTCAACCACAACGACGTCACTCCAATCGAGCAGCGGCTGCTCGTCTATTCCTGAGCGAGCCGTGGCGGCAAGGCGCCCCGCCGCGCCAGGCGAAGGCGCCGCCGGAGCCCTGTCGGCGGCGGCGGGAAAGGCACTCTGAGGCTCGGCACGTCCCAAAGGCGTTGGAGCGCGCGTCCGCGCGGGGGAAATCAGCCGCGGACGCCTCGGGAGAAGCGTTTCCTGTAAAGTTCCTCTGTCCAAAGCCGTTTTGGAGGTACCGGCGCCCATCGTAACCCGCGACCTATGCTTTCCTTGCACTCGTCCCTTCCCTCGCCAATCGCCCGCAGTGCGGAGACCTGAGCCATGGCCGGAGCCGCACCCCTTACCGTCCCCCTTTCCCAGCGTGTCGTGATAGGCGTGGGCGACATGGCGGTGTCGAATGACGGGCAGAGCGTGCTGAGCACCTACGCCCTCGGCTCCTGCATCGGCGTCGTCGCCTTCGACCCGGTGGCCAATGTCGGGGGGATGCTGCACTTCATGCTGCCGGAGTCGGGCATCGCGCCCGACAGGGCGAAGAAGCAGCCCGCGCTCTTCGCCGACACCGGCCTTGCGCTCTTCTTCCGCGCGCTCAAGGGCCTCAGCGTCGAGACCACGAACGTCCAGATTCTCGTGGCCGGAGGCGCCAGCGTCCTCGGGGGTCCCGACCCCTTCAAGATCGGCGAGCGCAACACCCGCGCGACGCTGGAGTTTCTGAGCAGGAACGGCTATTGCTGCCGTCACACGCTTGTCGGCGGGGGTACCAACCGGAACCTCCATCTCGACCTGGCCGCGGGCTCCGTGACGCTCACGACTCCCGTCGACGGCGGATTGTATTCCCTCGCGCCGTAGGCGCAGCGCTCAGGCGCCCCGGGGGGCTCCTAGAGTGCCAGCAGCCCGGTCGTCAGGTGTTCGCCCAGGCGATCCTCAGCCCGCTCCAGGACCACGGGAAGGGCCGCCTCGAGGAGTTCCGAGGTGAAGCCCATGTTCAGGAGGAAATCCCCGTGGATCGCGACGCGATAGGCGTCCTCGCCCACCCCGGGTCCCATCGAAGCGGAAAGGTACCTCGCGGCGCACAGGTGTCCCAGCAGGCACTGCGCCTCGTCCGGTGCGTTCTCGGGCTCCGCCTGAAACTCCGCCGCCAGAGCGTAAAGCTCGGGGAACCGCCAGGCCCGGAGAAGCTGGGCGCCCGCCTCCGCATGGTTGTAGCCAAACACGGACTTTTCCGCGTCCTCCCATGTCCCGCCCGTCTGGTCGCAACAGGTGCGGACGGCGCCGTAGAACTCCGCGCAGCTGTGCGCAAGCGCGAGCCGCAGTTGCAGATTCTGAGGATCGGAGAGAGCT
>CAYNLL010000141.1:0-7984 GCA_964398015.1 uncultured Opitutaceae bacterium
GAAATATCCCTCCTTGTGGCGGATCTTGTAGCCCAGGTTGGGGGAGCCGTTGTCCTCCTTGTCCCTGCCGCGGTTCCAGATCCCCTCGATCGAGTCGACCTTGTAGTGCGTGGCGTTGGAGGCGGAGTCGAACGAGACCCCGTCGAAGATGAAGAACTCGGCCTCGGGCCCGAAGAAGGCCGTGTCGGCGACGCCCGTGCTCTTAAGATAGGCCTCGGCCTTCTTGGCGATGACGCGCGGGTCCCTGTCGTAGGGCTCCTTTGTCAGCGGGTCGTAGACGTCGCACGCGAGGGAGAGCGTGGCGTTCGAGGCGAAGGGATCGATGAACGCGGTGGCCGGGTCGGGGTAGACCAGCATATCCGACGAGTTGATCGCCTTCCATCCGCGGATCGACGAGCCGTCGAACCCGAGGCCTTCAGTGAACACCGACTCGGTCAGCTCCGAGACCGGTACGGCGAAATGCTGCCAGGTTCCCAGGATGTCGCAGAGTTTGAGGTCGACGATCCTGACCTCCTTCGACTTGGCCAGGCTGATAACTTCCTTTGATGTCATGGCGGGGGCTCTCCTAGTGGGTCATTGGGGGGTGCGAACAAGGGTCGAATGTCTCTTAGGCACTCATGAATCGGGGGCGCAATCCAATCGCGCCACCTCTGGATGGAATTCGGGCTGCGCTGGTGCGAAGAAACATTAACGGCACCTTAACAACAACTCCAAATCCACGCAAGGCGCGCGCAAAACCAACGCCCCGGCAGGCAGTTGCGGCATGGGGCCCGGGTCCGTCGCCGATCCCCAATCCGACTTCTCCGTCCAAGGCCACGCTGAGGGAGCGCCTTCACCGACGCCCCCGCAGCGTCCCTCGGCCCATTCCGCTCCCGGGGATCGGGCTGCCCCTTGGCGCGAGGCAGACCCACCTCGCCTCGAGGGGCGCGCCCGGGGATGAAGAAACCGGAAGTGAAGCCAGCATCGTCCCATGACACAAGCGCATGGGCTCCCCGGCGGGTTGCGACTCATGCACATGATGTGAGTCGCCGTGTATGTTCACTTTTTATTATCGTCCATGTCATTTTGTTAAGGGGTCTTTAATCATAGCTGGCACATGGAGCGCTCTATTGTGGCGCCTTGTCTTATGATTTATTAACGCGCGGCGATGCGAATGAATATTGGTAATCAATCGAATATATTGCATGCGGACCGTCTATTATTCGGGCGCATATATAATAGGCAAATAGCGGGTGCCTATAGTGCGGCCGCGCTGGCGGCGGCAGGCGGCGGGCCACGAGGAAAGGGTGGGCGTAATCCTGGCGCCCGTGGCAATCGGGACGGGCGCCGGGAGAAGCGGATCGGCGGCCGGCTCCGATCGGTTCATGCCGAAACGATACGCTGCCGACGGTCACATAACCCGCGTCCGATTCGCTTCTATCATGACGATGCGCACCGCTGAGAGGCGAGGTGAGGCGGCATTTCAGAGGACTCGCGGATCCGGCGGATCCGCGGCTCGGGTTAGCAACATTAGAACGGATTTCCGCCGGATCTTAATTAGCCGGTGTTTAACGCGCGCGCTAGTATGCGCGGACATGCCGCTCGATGGAGCGTGCATGGATGCGTCCCCGTTCCGACCCATTTGATGCCAGCAACCAAGAACACTACAAAAATGAAATACTGTAAGCCTTTGGCAGCCCTATTCACGCTCGCGATGAGCATGGGAGTGCTGCGAGCTCAAGTGCCGACGCCCACGCCTACACCCACACCCACGCCGACCGCGGCAGCAGCGGCGGCCAAGCCCTACGGCAAGAAGGTCGACAAGACGTTCTCCGATAGGCTGGGCGAAGCCTTCCTAGAGCAGCTCGCGACGCCGGTCTTCGTCCCGCCCACGCCCCTGCCGGCGGGCTCCCCTCCACCCGCGCCCTCGCGTCGCATAGGCGATCCGCCCTTTGACGGACCGCCCTATCCGGACCAGGATTGGCAGCTCGGAGGCGGGCCAAACGTCATTGGCGACCCTGGCGCCCTGCGCGACAGCCCTTACCCGCTTATGCAGGCGATCTATGACGGCCCGAACGGGCAAGCGTGGTACGACAGCCGCATCCAGCTTTACGGGTGGATCACCGAGAGTGGAAACATCAGTACGTCGAAAAACACCGGGCCAAGCCAGACGCAAAACTATCCCGAGGTCTATGATGAGCGGGGGAACCACTTCGAGAACGACCAGGATGTGCTCTATATCGAGCGCATGGCCGACGAGAACCAGACCGATCACGACGACTGGGGTTTCCGCGTCGCGCTCCTCTATGGGCTGGACTACAGGTTCATGGCGTCCAAGGGCTATATCAACGACCAGAACTTGTTCTACAAAAACAAGTTCAGTGGTTTCGACACGCCGATGACCTACTTCAACTATTATATTCCGAGCATTGCGCAGGGCGAGAACATCATCGTAGGGCGCATCATCTCGCTGCCGGACATCGAGCAGCAACTGGCACCGAACAACCTCATGGCCAGCCACTCGCTCGTCTATAGCTTCGACGACTACACGACGTGGGGCATATGGACCAGCACGAAACTCAATGCGAACTGGCTGCTTCAGATAGGGCTCGCCGACGGCGTTGATATCGCGCCTTGGGCAAAGGATCCCGGCGTTCAGCCTACCGGCTCGATTATGGTCCAATATATCGGCTCGGGCGGTCACGACTCCTTCTACGTCGGGATGAATTCCTTCAACAACGGCCATTTTGGCTTCAACAACCTTCAGGAATGCATCGAGAGCTACAGCCACAAGTTCAACGATGTATGGTGGACCACGTCGGAGCTTCAATACATGTACCAGAAGGGCGCCTCCACGGTGCCGACATCGTACGTGCCGTTCGTGGACGGGTTCTACCCGACCAAGGACGGCTTCGTTTGGGCGGGAGGCCTTGTCAACTACACCTGCGCCCGCATCTCGCCCAACGCCTTCTTTACAATCCGCAATGAGTGGTGGGACGACCCGGACGGCTGCCGGTCGGGCTACTCCTCCGCGTACTATGAGGGCTCGATCGGAATCACATGGTGGATGAACAAGCTGATGGTCTTCCGTCCGGAGGTTCGCTTCGAGCATTGCTTCAAGACCAACGGCCTCGAAAGCGCCTCGGGCCCCGACAATTTCTCCGGTGCCCCGGAGACGATGTACGGAGCCTACGACAACGGCACGAGGACATCCCAGGTGACCCTCATGTGCGACGTGACCACCCACTTCTGAACGCCAGCTGGGTGGCGGTCTCCTTGGGCAGAGATTCTCTGGGGGCCAGCCCGGGACCTTTCCGGGCTGGTCCCCTTTCTGCCGTTTGACCGCGGAAAATGGGCACGGTGTCGAGGTCGCTCGAGATCCTGCCGCTCGCCGCGGGCCCGGCCCTGGGTTTACCGCATCATGCCACACCCGAAGGCGAGTTGAGTGTCACCACAGCCGGACAAGGATTGAATATAAAGGATCCCGGGTACTCTCGGCATGTATTTAATATTCTTTATACGGTTTTCGCCCCGAATTCTACAGGTCGGTGGCCGGACACCTGCTCTTAGGGGCACGTATGGACTACACCCGCGCGAACCGATTCCTATCTATTGCAGTGGCAGCTCTCTTTGTCGCTGCGGCCCCATCTCTTATACCGAGGGCCTACGCTGACGACACTACGGACTCAAACCCACCGCCGGCATCCACGGGTCAGCCCTCGGCATCCTCTCAGGGCAACGCACAGGGGTCCTCCGCGGATAGCGCGTCGGGTTATGCCATATTGCAGCTTGGAGAGGTCAAGGTCACCGCCGAGAAGCAGGTCACCACGGAGCAGGAGACGCCGATCAGCATGGCGGTGGAGCCGGCCGAAGAACTGCTGGATCGCGGCATCGTCGACGTGACCGCCATGGCCATAGAAACGCCGGGCGTCTCGTTGAAGAGCAACGGACCCGGCCAAACCGAATTCGAGATGCGCGGCATGACGTCGAGCGGCGGAAACTCCCCGACGGTGGGCTTCTACCTCGATGACATCGCGCTGACGGCTCCGGCAGGTGCCCAGAACGGCAAGGTCGTCCTCACTCCGCCGTTGTTTGACTTTGATCGCACCGAGGTCCTGCGCGGGCCGCAGGGCACGCTCTATGGCTCGGGATCAATGGGCGGCACGTTCAAGCTCATCAGCAACCAGCCCGATTTCAGCGCATTTCAGGGCTCGGCGCAGAGCACCTTGTCGGGAACCGAAGGGGGCGGCTTCAATCATACCGACAATGTCATGCTCAACATTCCGGTGGTGCAGGACAAGCTGGCTGTGCGCATTGTGGCCACCGAAGCCTACACAAGCGGCTGGATCGACCGGGTTGTGGACTATCCCTTCCCGCTCGTCAGCCCCAACGGGGCCGTCCGCGGCGACGTTCTCGATGCTCCGATCCAGCAGCAATTTCCCCAGTCAAATTCCGATCAGTTTGACACCTTGCGCGGGATCATCCTCTGGAAGCCGACCAAGCGCCTGTCCGTAACGGTCTCGGGCATCTACATGGGCGACAACCAGGCCGGAATCAGCGCCTTCGACCAGTATCCGGGCACCCTGGCGCATTACGAACCCTTCAATATTCCGGAACCCAAGACCGACAAGGAGATCATCGAGGGCCTCACCGTCAATTACAGCTTCGATTCCTTTGACGTGACCTTGTCCGCGGCATACTGGGCCCGCCGTTCGACGCAGACCGAGGAGGCCAGCGAGATGTTCGACAACCCGGCCCAGGGATTGGCCTACTTCGCCAACTACGGCCTGCCCAACCCCGGATATTACGGCCCCAATGGAACCGGCGAGGCCTATGGCACCGAGGATGATCCCACCAATCAATTCAGCACGGAGCTGCGTTTCGCTTCGACGGACAAGGGAAAGCTTCAATGGGTGGTCGGCGCCTATTTCAGCCATTACTGGGCGACATGGAATTTCGCCGGCACCACTCCAAATTACGCCTCCTACATGGACATTGGCACGGGAGATCCGGCAACGACGCCCAATTGGTTTGACGCGTATTCGCCGACCACGATGGAGCAGTATGCACTCTACGGAAATGCCACCTACGCTCTGACCAGCAAACTCAAGGCCAGCGTGGGCTTGCGCGTGACCGACTACGATTATCAATTCGCATCCACCATCGGCGGATGGGGGTCGGCCCTGGGGGCTGCGACTCCGTCGGTTCAAAGCGGCGTAACCCAGTCGGAAGCGGTGGAAGACCCAAAGTTCAACCTGTCCTACGACTACAGCAAGGACATGATGATGTATGCGTCCGTGGCGGAGGGTTTCCGTCCCGGCGGCGGCAACGCCGCTTATCCGACCACCGGGGTTTGGGCCGGGTCTTTCGCGGCCATGAACTACACCGGGACCAAGTGGCCCTCCACCTATAATTCGGACTCGGTCTGGAGCTATGAGGTTGGCTCAAAGTCCCGGTGGCTCGGCCGCCGTCTGCAGTTCAATGCGAGTCTATACTATGAGGACTGGAAACACATCCAGCTCCTGGCGTATCCCGACGACTGGGCCTTCAATATCAACGGCAACCGGGCCACGATCTATGGCGGAGACGTCGAAGTGCGCGCGCTCCTGGGGGGTGGCTTCGAACTCGCGGGCTCTGTCGGCTACCTCCACGACAATCTGGATGGGGGACCGCACTGGATAATAGCCCCCACCAATGTGCTGCCGGATGTCGCCCCGGTGAACGGGAACCTGACGCTCTCCTATTCGACACCCTTCCTTACGAAGTACAGGTTGAAGGCAGAGGCGGAGACCATCTACGTCGGCCCGCGCTACTCCCTGAGCTTTCTATATTTCCCCAACTACGTGGAAAACGGAGAATACAGCCAGCTTCCGGGTTATGGCCTGACCAACTTCCGCGTGGGTATCGAGTCTCAACAAAACACATGGAGCGCCTCGCTGTTCGTGAACAATGCCTTCGACAAGCAGGCCTATCTTGAATACCTGTATTCGGAGACGCAGCCCTCTGCAGCCTTCAACCGCGTTGTCAGCAACCAGCCGCTCACTGGGGGCATAGATATCACCTATCACTTCTAGCTCGGATGGCGCGGCCCTTGGGGAAAATCGCGGTCGCCGCATGAGAATTCCGAGAGGGTGCGCCCTATGGGAATCCGCGGCTCGACGCAGCGGATCTCTCCCCGGGGACTGGGCGAGGGAGCGCAGGTTTTGGGGCGAGCCCCGCCAGCCGCCCAAGCACCTCGCGGATCTATTCCTCCGGGACCCGCTCAAAAGGCGTATAGGGAAGATAGATCGTGAACCGTGCCCCGCCTGTGGCCTGATTGTCGACGGTCACCTCGCCGCCCTGGGCCGCGACGAATCCATGGACGATCGACAATCCCAAGCCGAGACCGCCGGCGTGCGCTGTCTTGCCCCGCTGAAACCTCTGGAAGAGGCGTTCACGCAGCTCCTGCGGGATTCCGGGCCCCTGGTCCGAGATGAAGATGAACGCCTGGTTTCGTCCGGTGTCGACGCCCGCCTGGATGTCGATGGGAGTGCCGGCCGGCGTATGAAGCGCGGCATTCAGGAGGAGGTTTCCGATGGCCTGCTCCATCAGCGGAGCGTCGACCCGCAGCATGGACACGCTTTCCGCGATCTCTGTCCGGACGGTCCGGCCCGCCAGCGGGACCTTTGCGGCGGCGCATGCCGCCTGGATCAGGTCCCGGGTGTCGCACCAGTCCAGCTGCGGTGCCAGGATTCCCGACTCGAGGCGGGTCTGGTCGAGCAGGTTCTCCACCAGGCGATCCAGCCGGTCCGTGGCCTCGCAAATCTCGCCCGCCAGGGCGGCCTGCTCGCCGGACGCCATCTTGCGCAGCGCCGGGGCGGTGGAGCGCAGGACCGTCAGGGGTGTCTTCAGCTCGTGGGAGACGCTGTCAAAGAGCGCGCGATGCAGCCGGTCGGACTCGGCCAGCATGCTCTCCCGCTCCGTGGCGGCACCGATGTGCGCCCCTTGGGCGCGTATCCTTCGGGTGAGCTCGCTGACGACAAACGCCACGATGACAAAGGTGGTGTAGAGCGAGATGTCCTCTATCCCCAGGATCGTGAGCGTAAGCCTGGGCGGGATGACAAAAAAATCCCAGGCCAGCGCGCTCAGGACCACGGCCGCGAGCACGGGGCCCCGGCCCACGCGCAGGCTGAGGGCGAGGATCGCCAAGAGGTAGACGTAGCCGAATGCCCGATATTCGACCGGAAGCAGCCACCCTAGGGCGGTGACTCCGGAGATCAGGAAAAACACTTCAGCATACTCCTGAAGCCTTGAACGGCCCGTCATCGGGTCGATGCTTTTGGCCGACAGCGCCGCCGTTCGCCGCATCCTGGCAATCCAAACGGATGCGGCGCGGCGCGCGAGGCAATTGTCACTCGGATCGCTCTCTTAGCCCAAGGATCGCTAGGTGGTGCTTGCCGAGAATCGGCCGAGGACAAAGTGAACTGTGCCCAGGCTGCCGGAGGGAATGGCCGCGATCCGGTCGGCCTCGGAACCCGCGACAGGCTCTGCCACGAACATGGAGCGCCCATGCCCCATAGGGACCATCTTCCCGCTGACCGGGCCGGAGGAAAGGGCCGCTATCCGGCCGACCTCGGAACCCAGGACAGGCCCGGCCACGAACATGGAGCGCCCATGCCCCACGGGGACCATCTTCCCCAGTACCAGGCCTGCACCGTTGTCGGCGCCGGCCAGGGCGACGAAGTCGGCGCCCTTGCTCTTAGCCTCAGCCAACGCCGTATTCATCACGTGGGAAAGCGATGTGTCCGAGCCGCTGTCCACCCTGAGTTCCCCAAGGATGACGACATTCTGGGTCGGCGCGCTGGACAGGATCTGGATGTCATCCGCGGTCCCCTTTGGAGCTGGCTGCTGCTCCGCTGCCGAGGGCGAAGGGACGAAGACGGCGGACGGGGCGGCCAGGCTGCTCGCGGCAAGCGTCGCAGCCGCTGCCGATGCGAATAGGTATGATATGGTGTTAGATCTATTC
>CAYNLL010000142.1:0-7933 GCA_964398015.1 uncultured Opitutaceae bacterium
CGGGGGCCGTCGAGGCCGAGGCCCTCGCGCCGACCGCGAAGGCGACAGCGGGAGGGACCTGGGTGCAGGAGATGGGCCAGTGGGAGTACGGCGAGGAATGGTCCGACCGGGCGGCGCTCTTCTGGCGCGGCGGCGCGGCGGGCGCCGAACTCACCCTGCGGCTGCCCTGCTCCGCCGAAGGCAGGTACGCGCTCACCGCGCGGTTGGTGGCGGGCCCCGGCTCGGCGATCGTGGGCTTTGCGGTCAACGGCGCCCCGCTCGGCGGCGCGGAGGATCTCTATTCCCCTGGCGTAGCCCCGAGGGAGGTCGCCCTGGGGTCGGTGGAGCTCAAGAAGGGCGACAATCCCTTCACGCTGCGGATCGTGGGAAGGAACGCCCGGTCCGTGGACTTCGGTGCGGGGATCGACGCCTTCATCCTGACGCCGGAGCGCTAGGGCGCCGGCCGCGCGCCCTTCGGGCGGTTGTACGCGCGCTTCAGCGCCCGGGAGTCGATCTTCACCATCCCCAGCATCGCCTCCCTGACCCTCCCGGCCCTCGCGGGATCCTTGTCCGTCAGCAGCTCCAGGAGGAGCGACGGAATGATCTGCCAGTGGATGCCGTACCTGTCCTGCAGCCACCCGCAGCGCAGCGTCCTTCCGCCCCTCGATAGCCTCCTCCAGAGGGCGTCCACCTCGGCCTGCGTCTCGCACTCGGCGACGATGGAGAACGCCGCCGTATGCGTGAAGTGGGGCCCCCCGTCGAAGGCCATGAACTCCTGGCCCTTGAGGCGGAACCTGACGGACGCGGCCTTCCGGCCGTTGCGGATGACGCGCACGATCTTGGAGCCCTTGATCAAGGAGACATAGAGCTTGGCCGCCTCCTCGACGCCTCCATTGAACCAAAGGAATGAGGTTATTGTCTTCATGGGTTTGCCTTGCGCTTTCGGACCGCCTGCAGCCCTCGTGGAAACGCCGCGCGGGCCCGGGCGCGCGACAGGGTCCGCGTGATGAATCGGGCCTTGGTCCGCCTGTAGGCCGCGGGGGTGAGGCTGGAGCAGGACCTCTTTAGCCTATTGTAGTCAGAGCGCAGGCGGGCATCGCGCCTCAACAGGTCCCTGAACGTGAGGAAGAACTCAAACATGGACCCGTTGGCCACGAGCTGGATGCCCACTTCGGAGGGGAGCCCCCGCGCCGTGAACGGCCACAGCGAAGCATTGCGCAGCGTGCGGCGCTTCTCGACGAATCCCATCCCCCTGAGCGTCGTCTTCGCCCGGGCGAATTCGCGCGGGTCCACGCCGACGAAGATATCGAGGTCGCCCTTGGACCAAACCCCCGCCACCGCGGAGGAACCGATGTGCTCGATCCGCGCCGAGCCCAGCTGCGACCGGATCCGCCTTGCGAGAGACCGGAACAGGCGCCGCGCCTGCGACTGGTAGGATTCCGGGGCGAGAAACTTCATCGGGGCTTGCGCTGCGGCGCGGAGGCGCGCCACAGGCACTCATAGCCTAAACCGGGGGCCAGGATCAACCCTGGCGCGCGCCTGTCGGGCCCTAGATCGGCTGGGCGAGCCAGAAGCCGCCGACGTAGACCGTGCCGCCGCCGCACTCCTCAAAATGGGGAGCCATCCATGCGGCGCCGGGATGGGGCGGATGCTCATAGTGCCCCTTGAACCACACCCAGTGGTGTCCTCCCCGTACCGCCGCCCACATGTAGTAGCCGGGGACCCAGGTTAAATCGGTCCCTGGCGAGACCCCGACGACCTCATGGGGGGGCGGCGGAAGGATGTCGCTTGCCTCGACATATTGGGGGGCGGCCGCTTGCACCGGCGTCGCCTCCACGTCCTGACGGACAAAGGTTCTCTGGAACGGATCCTCGGGCACCGAGACCCTGAGGCCCACCGACATCGCCGCCAGGGCCGCTGCCGTGAGGAGCAGGAGATGGCCATAGGGGGGACTGCCCGAATAGGTGGGCGAATTCATGGGGTGGGGTGCCTTGCGAAGTGGATCGGCACGATTTGCATTTGGCTCAAGAGTAAACGCGCCGGATACGTATTTTCACGATTTCTTCCCCAAGTCCGCCCGACGGCGCAAAGCCGGCGCGCCCGCCCTATTGCCGCGGGGGAGGGGAAGGCTCCTTGCGGGCCAAGAGGCGCAGCATCGGCCACCACCAGACGATCCTGCCGCCCTCGTCCGCCAGCCGGAGCGCCTCCCGGACGGCCGTCGGGGCCGCGCGGATGGCGCCGAGGACGAGCGCGCGGTTTTCGGGCGGGGTGGCCGCGGTCTCAAAGTACCAGCCCAGGTCCGGCTGCTTCTTCGGGTAGAGGCCGCTCGACACAAGGCGAAGCCCGCTGCCGCGGACCAGCCCCTCCCACGCCGCGCGGCTGAGGAAGCGCCCGTGGCTCGGGTCGCGCCATTTCTCGACGCGGTGGAGCCACTCCTCGGTCTCCGGGTCGCCGTCGGGAACCGTGCCGTCGATGAGCATCAGGTGGCCCCCCGGCTTGAGGACCCGCGCGGCCTCGGCGACAAAGCGCGCCGGCGCGCTGAAGTGGTGCGGAGCGACCCTGACGGTGACCAGCTCGAATGTCTCGGCGGCGTAGGGCATCTCCTCGGCCGGGAAGATCGCCGTCTCGAGGGCGAAGCCCTCGCCGGCCAGGAGCTTCGCCGCGGCCTCCAGCATGCGCGGGGAAACGTCCCCCGCGCTCACGCGCCACCCCATGCTCGCCGTGCACAGGGCGGTGTGGCCGCCGCCGGTGGCGACGTCGAGGGAGCGGCCGCCGGGTGGCACGGCGAGGCCCGAAAGCAGGCTGGCGACATCGGCGGTGTCCGCGAGGATGTGGGACTTCCCATAGCGGTCGCTCTGGCGGTCGAATTGCGCCGCGGCGGCGGCCTGCGCGGCGTCGAAGTTTGACTGTTGGGGAGGCACGGCGACTGTTAGAGCTTGGACCCAGGGAAGGGACCAGGCCATGCCGATCTACGAATTCTACTGCCCGGAGAACCACCGGATCTACCAGTTCTACGCGAGGAGCCTCGCGCAGGGCCGGACGGTGCCGCCATGCCCCGACAACCCCAAGTACTCGATGCGCAAGATCTTGTCGCCCTTCTCCGTCTCGGCCTCGGGGCGCCAGGGCGACGGGGCGGCTTCCGAGGCCCCGCCGGAGGGCGCGGACGACGCGCGCATGGAGGCGGCGATGGGGGCGATGGAGCGCGAATTCTCGGGCGTCGATGAAAACGATCCCAGGGCGATGGGTCGGATGATGCGCCGGATGGCCGAGCTCTCAGGCGAGAGGATGGAGGGCGAGATGGAGGAGGTCGTCCGCAAGCTCGAGGAGGGCGCGGATCCCGACTCGCTCGAGGAACAGCTCTCGGGAGCGGCGCCGGAGGGCGGCGGGGACGCCGCTCCGGCGGCGGCCAAGGAGGCGAGGCGCCGTTCCACGGCGCGCCGCGGCGCGCCCGAGCGCGACCCGAGGCTCCACGACTACCCGTGAGCACCCCCACGGCCGAACTCCTCTCCCGCATCGAGGCCGCCAAGGCGGCCGTGCTGGCGGAGACGATGCTGCTCCACCGCGAATTCGGCCGAGCCGAGAGCCGCTGGAAGGGCGACGGCACGCGGGTGACGGCGGTGGACATCGCGGTGTCGGAAAACATCTTCCGTTCACTGCGCGCGAGGTTCCCCGAGGACCAGATGCTCAGCGAGGAGCTGCCCGAGGGCGGGCTGCCGATCGCGGTGACCTCGAGGTTCAGCTGGGTGCTCGACCCCATCGACGGCACGAACAACTTCGCCCTGGGCATACCCTACTGCGCGATCTCCCTGGCCCTGGTCGAGGACGGGGAGCCGGTGTACGGCGTCGTGTACGACCTGAGCCGGCGCGTCCTCATGCACGGCGGGCCGGGATTCGGCATGTTCGACGGGGAGCGGCAGGCGCACGTCGCGGCCGAGGCGCCGAACCCGGAGATGCTGATCGCCTTCCACAGCCCCAACGACAAGACGCTCGTCCCGGCGGCGGACGCCGTGCTCGCACACTTCAAGATCCGCGGGCTCGGGAGCGCGACGCTCCACCTGGCCTACGTCGCGGCGGGGCTTTTCGGCGGGACCGTCGACTTCAATGTGAAGATCTGGGACCTCGCGGCGGCGATCCCGCTCTGCAGGGCCGCGGGGGGCGTGGTCGTGTTCCTCAACGGGGAGCAGCTCCCGATCCGTGTGTTCGACCTGAAGATGGGCAGGATCATCTACGTCGCGGGCTCCCCGGCCGTGGCCACCCGCCTCGCCGCGCTCGTCTCGGCCCGCTAGCGGGTCAGACGAGGTACGGCTGGAGCGGCACCGGGTCGAGCACCTTGGCCGACGGCAGGAGCGTGGCCAGCTGCTGGGCGAACCACGCCCGCGCCGCCGGGTCGCCGTGGGTCAGGACGATGCTCCTTGCCCCGGTCTGTACGGCGAACTGGAGCAGCTCCTCGCGGTCGGCGTGGCCGCTGAGCTCGAACCGCTCGACGCGCGCCTTGATCTTCGTCTTCACGTGGGCCGTCTCAAAGAGGAAGGTGTCGCCGGGCTTCGATGCTAGGAGGCGCCCGCCCGGCGTGTCGGGATCGCAGTAGCCGACGAACCCGATCGTGTTGCCGGCGTGGCCGAGAAGGCCAGAGGCCAGGGTGTAGCTCGGCGTGCGCTCGACGAGCATCCCGGAGCTGATGATGTATAGGGCGTTCTGCTTTGGGTCCTCGCCCGGCTTCATGTTGCGCGGGAGGGGCCGGATCTTCAGGTCCTTCACGATCCCGCGGTTGAACTGGATGTGCTTGGTCTTCCGGCTCACCTCGTCGAAATAGTCCACAAGGTCCATGCCAAGGCCAGAGCCAAAGATCGGGCACTCCACCAGCCGCTTGAATTTCCTGGCGTCGTGGATGATCGAGAGGATCTCCTGCATGCGGCCCAGGGCGAAGACGGGGATCAGGAACGAGCCCCCCCGCTGGATCGTGTCGTTGATGGAGCCGACCAGGCGGGCCATCTCGGCGCCGCGGGTCTTCTCCGGGTGGCGCTCGGTCGTGCCGCGCGTGGTCTCGGTGACGAGCGTGTCGAAGTGCCCCGCCGGAAACTTTGCGCCCGGGAGGGTGCGCTGGTTCTCGAAGAGGACGTCGCCGGTGAAGAAGATGGCCCGGTGCTTGTGGCGGACCTCGACGGCGGCGGCGCCGGCCCCGAGGGCGGCGAGGTGGTGGGTCACCGCGGCCGCGTCGCGGCCGCGCTTGAAATTATTAGGCAGGCCGAATGCCACAACCGTCAGGCGCCTGGAGAGGCGGTCGATCTCCTCGTGCGTGAACAGCGGGTAGTCCGGAATGTCCTCCTCGTCCTTCTGGCGCAGCATGACGCTGGCGGAGTTGTGGAGCATGCGCTCAATCAGCATCCGGCTCGACGTCGTCATGATGACCGTGGCGTTGGGGTGCTCCCTCATCGTCACGGGCAGGCTGCCGATGTGGTCCAGGTGGCAGTGGGTGACGACGATCAGGTCCAGGTTCTTGCCCCTAAGGGGGGCGTGGTCGGGCGACGCGCGGCGCCCGACCTTCTTGGGGTGGAGGCCTGAATCGATCAGGATGTTGAGGTCCCCAAGCTGGATGAACAGCGAGTTGGCACCGATGCCGCCGTCGCGGTTCAGATCAATGAGCTTCATTCGTTATGGGGATATAGGGGGCTCGGGGCGAACAATTCAAGCGCCGTGCACCCGGGGCCCGCAGAAACGCGTCATTCTCGCGGGACCACCAGCTCGAAGGGCTCGAGGAGCACGTGCACCTTCTCCCCGTTCTCGTCCGCCCCGTGGAAACAGCCCTGCACGCGGGCGTCGCAGCCGGTGACGTGGTGGCTGTTGTAGGAGAACGCCTCGCCCGGCGCGAGCCTCGGCGTCTCGCCGACGATCTTGTCGCCCTCGATCACCTGTCGGGTGCCGTCGCCGTGCTCGATCACCCACTTGCGCCCCAGGAGCGTCACGGTGCGGTCCGAGGCGTTGCGGATCGTGATGTAGTAGACGAAGGCATGGGGCTTGTCCTCGGGCAGGCTCACCCCCCCGTGGTGGTGGACAAGCTTGTCCAATCGGGCGGTAAGACCGGGGAGTTCCTTGGAGGGGCCGCAGGGCACAACCACAAAGAGATGCCGCTTCGGCCGCACCGCAAGCGGCTTTCCGCTTGAAGCGGGGCGCGCGCGGCCGCACAACCGCAGTTCCACCATGAAGCTCGCCCTTCTTTCAGTCAGCGACAAGAGCGGCCTGGCCGCGTTCGCGTTGGCGCTCGTGCGGGAGCACGGCTACACGCTCCTCTCGACCGGCGGCACCGCCAAGGCGCTCCAGGACGCCGGGCTGCCGGTGACCGAGGTCGGCCGACACACCGGATTCCCCGAGATCATGGACGGGCGCGTGAAGACGCTCCACCCGAAGATTCACGGCGGCTTGCTCTGCCGCCGCGACAAGCCGGAGCACCTGGAGGAGGCCGCCCGCAACGGGATCGAGCTGATCGACCTGGTGGTGGTCAACCTCTACCCGTTCGAGCGCACGGTCGCGAAGCCCGGGGTGGAGTGGGACGAGGCGATTGAGAACATCGACATCGGCGGCCCGTCCATGCTGCGCAGCGCGGCGAAGAACCACGCGAGCGTGACGGTGGTCTGCGACCCGGGAGACTATGCGCCCGTCCTCGCCGCGATGGCGGGCGGGGCCGCCGAGCTGGCGACCCTGCGCCGGCGTCTCGCGCTCAAGGTGTTCCAGAGGACCGCCGCCTACGACGGGGCCATCGCCGGCTACCTGGAGTCCCATGCCGCGGACCCCGACCTCGACGCGCTCAGCGGCTTCCCGGCGACACTGCGCCTCTCCTGGGCGAGGGCGCAGGCGCTCCGGTACGGGGAGAACCCGCACCAGAAGGCCGCGCTCTACGGCACCTTCCACGAGCACTACCAGCAGCTGCAGGGAAAGGAGCTCAGCTACAACAACATCCTGGACATCACCTCGGCGACCTACCTGATCGGCGAGTTCGAGCGCCCCACGGTCGCGATCCTCAAGCACACCAACCCCTGCGGCGTCGCCAGCGCGGAGACCCTGTCCGAGGCGTGGGAGAGGGCCTACGCGACCGACCGGCAGGCGCCGTTCGGCGGCGTCATCGTCGTCAACCGCACGCTGGACGCGGCTCTCGCCGCGCTGATCGCGGAGATCTTCACCGAGGTCATCATCGCCCCGCGGTTCAGCCCCGAGGCGGCGGCCCTTTTCGGGCGCAAGAAGAACCTGCGCCTCATGGTGGCCAGCGAGGGCCTCGGGGCGGACGCCCTGCAGGAGATCAGGTCGGTGGTGGGCGGCGTCCTCGTGCAGGACCGGGACCGCACGCTGGGCGACCCCGCGAAATTCCGCGTGGCGACGCGGCGCCAGCCTACGCCGCAGGAGTGGGAGGCCATGACCTTCGGCTGGAAGGTGTGCAAGCACGTGAAGTCGAACGCGATCGTGTACTGCCGAGGCGAGCAGACCCTCGGGATTGGCGCGGGGCAGATGGCGCGCGTCGACAGCTCGCGGATCGCCGTCTGGAAGGCCGGGGAGGCCGCGCTCTCGCTCAAGGGATCGATTGTCGCAAGCGAGGCGCTGTTTCCCTTCGCGGACGGTCTCGTCGCCGCCGCCGAGGCCGGCGCCACGGCCGCGATACAGCCCGGCGGCTCCGTACGCGACGACGAGGTCATCAAGGCTGCGGACGAGCGTGACATGGCGATGGTGTTCACCGGGATCCGGCATTTCAGGCACTGACGGGCGCCTGTTCTGAGTTGGCAGCCGTCGGGCCGGCGCGCAAGCTGGCGCCATGTTCGATCCCGTTGAAAAGCTAAAGGAGTTCATCCGGTTCCCGAGCGTCTCGACCGACCCGAAATTCGGCGAGGGGATGCGGGGAGCGCAGCACTTCGTCTCCGACCTGCTCGGCTCCATGGGGTTCAAGGTCGAGGTCGTGAAGACCGACGTC
>CAYNLL010000143.1:0-7929 GCA_964398015.1 uncultured Opitutaceae bacterium
GCGGTCGCCGACCTGCCGGCCCGCGCCCCCTTTGTCGAGCATCCCCTCCACCGGGGGCTTGAACAGGCGCACCCAGGTGCCGCTTTCGGTCACGCCGGTCACGGTGGCGTCGAACGCCTGCCCGACCCTCGGGGCCAGGAGCATGGCCGCGGCCGACTTGATGAGCTGGCGCTCGACCTTCTTCGCGGCGTTCTCCTGGTCGGTGCAGTGCTGGGCGAGCGCGGCTAGGTCGCCGTTCGAATAGGGCGGAGGGGACCCCGAAAGGGCGGCCTTGAGGAGGCGCTGGATGATGAGGTCCGGGAACCGGCGGTTCGGGGCCGTGGAATGGGCATAGTCGTGCACGGCGAGGCCGAAGTGGCCCGGGCCGTCGCGCCCGGGAGGCTCGATGACGTACTCCCCGCGCCCCATCAGCTTGATGACGCAGAGCGACAGGTCGGGGAAATACACCGGGTCCTTTTGGAGGGCCTCCACGAGGAACTTTTCCAGCGCGACGCCGTCGGGTGCGCCGGGGAGCGTGGAGCCCCGCTCTGCCGCGAGCTCCACAATCCGGTCCCAATGCACCGGCGTGCGTACGACGCGGCGGATCGCCGGGAAGCCTCGTGCAGCGAGGAACCGGGCGGTCACGCCGTTCGCCGCGACCATCAGCTCCTCGATGAGGCTCTTGGCGACGTTGCTCTGGTCGGGCTCCAGGTCGCGCAGGGCGTCGCCGACAAACACGGGGCGGGCCTGGATGGTCTGGAGGGAAAGGGCGCCGCGCATGTGACGCAGCTCCCTCAGCCTCTGCGCTGTCCGGTGCTGCAGAAGGATGTTTTCCCCGAGGCCCGGTACGGACGCGGCCGCTTCGGGCATGGGCGCGGCGCCCTCCAGCCACGCCGCCACGCTGTTGTAGGCCAGCTTCGCCTTGTTCCTCACCACGGCCCCGTAGATCGCCGATTCGCCAAGCGAACCGTTGCTGCCGAACACCATCTCTATCACGATCGCGCCGCGTTCCGCCCCGAAGCCGAGCGACGTGAGGTCCGTCGACAGCTTCTCGGGCAGCATGGGAAACGTGCCGCCCGCCGTGTAGACCGACGTCGTGTTCGCCCGGGCGTGGTCATCGAGGGCCGAGCCCCTCCTCACGAGCCCGTCGACCTCGGCGATGGCGACAAGCATTCTTACCGACCCATCCGCAAGCGCCTCGGCGACCGAGAGCTGGTCGAGGTCGCGCGAGTCGTCGTTGTCAATCGAGCACCAGAGGAGGTCCCGCAGGTCGCGCGCCGATCCCGGCTTCCCCGGGGGGGCCTGGACGGCGGAGAGCTCGGCCGTGGCGGCAGCCGAGAAATCAGGTTCCAGACCCCGCTCGAGCATCACGCGGTGCGCGATTCTCTGGAGCACGAATCGCATCGATCGATTCTCGGAATTCGGCATGGGGTTTGCCCATGAATGCCTCTTTTTGGCCCCCGGTCAAACGGTGTCGCGACGGCGGCGCGCCCCGGTCCGGACTCGGAGCGGGGCCTCCGGACGGGCTGGCGCGTCCCGCGCCACGGCCCCGGGATGTCCGCGCCGCAGCGCCCGCCGAGGCCCGAATCCGGTGCAGCACCGTTACCCCTAGGCATTTGTGCCGCGCACGCGCCCCGATGGAATAGCCCCCATTAGCTCCGTTTAAACCTGAGCGGTGCGGGTTTCCAGTTTGCCCACGGCGGCCTCCGCAACAACGATGGGCGCCCCCCTGCACCCATTTCCCATGAAAAGACGAAATCCTGCGAAGCCGCTGAGCGAGAACAAGCATCTCCTGCGCTGGGTCGAGAAGATGGTCGACCTTTGCAAGCCCGACTCGGTCCACTGGGTGGATGGCTCGAAGGAGGAGTATGACGCGTTGTGCGCCTCGATGGTGGAGGCGGGCACTTTCACCAAGCTGAACGAGAAGCTCTGGCCGGACTGCTTCTACGCGAGGAGCGACCCGAGCGACGTCGCGCGCGTCGAGGACAGGACGTTCATCTGCTCGAATTCGCGCGAGGGCGCCGGGCCCACCAACAACTGGGTGAACCCTTTCGAGATGCGCAGGAAGCTCCGCGAGCTGTTCAGCGGCTCCATGCGCGGGCGCACGATGTTCGTGCTGCCCTTCAGCATGGGCCCGATCGGCTCACCCATGGCGCAGATCGGAGTGCAGCTGACGGATTCGCCCTACGTCGTCGCGAACATGCGGATCATGGCGAGGATCGGCCTGCCGGTCTACGCCGTCATCGACAAGGCCGAGAAGCGCGTGGTCCCGTGCATGCACTCGGTGGGTGCGCCGCTGGCGAAGGGAGCAAAGGACGTGCCGTGGCCGTGCAACAAGGAGAAGTACATCGTTCATTTCCCGGAGACCCGAGAGATTTGGAGCTACGGCTCTGGCTACGGGGGCAACGCGCTCCTTGGGAAGAAGTGCTTCGCGCTTCGCATCGCCTCGAACATTGCGCGGGACGAGGGCTGGATGGCCGAGCACATGCTGATCCTCGCGGTCGAGAATCCCAAGGGCGAGAAGACCTACGTCTGCGCCGCATTCCCGAGCGCGTGCGGCAAGACCAACTTCGCGATGATGATCCCGCCGAAGGCGCTCGCGGACGAGGGCTGGAAGGTGTGGACGCTCGGAGACGACATCGCGTGGCTGAAACCTGATGCGGAGGGGCGGCTTCGCGCGATCAATCCGGAGGCGGGGTTTTTCGGCGTCGCGCCGGGCACCTCGGAGCGGACGAATCCGAACGCGATGGCCGCGCTCTCGAGGAACACCATCTTCACGAACGTGGCGCTGACGCCGGAGGGCGGCGTGTGGTGGGAGGGCATGACGGAAAAGGCCCCGCCGAACCTTGTGGACTGGCAGGGCCAGGCCTGGGCGCCCGGCTGCGGGCGGCATGCCGCGCACCCGAATTCCCGCTTCACGGCGCCCGCGTCCCAGTGCCCGACGATCGACCCCGATTGGGAGAATCCGGAGGGCGTGCCGATCAGCGCGATCGTGTTCGGGGGCCGGAGGGCCGGGACGATCCCCCTGGTCTACCAGGCCTTCAACTGGAGCTCGGGGGTCTACACGGGCGCGACGGTGGGGTCGGAGATGACGGCTGCTGCCGCCGGCACGATCGGGAAGGTGCGCAGGGACCCGATGGCCATGCTCCCGTTCTGCGGCTACCACATGGGAGACTATTTCGGGCACTGGATCTTCATGCAGAGGAACCTTAGCGAGACACCGAGAATCTTCCACGTGAACTGGTTCCGCAAGGACGCGCATGGAAAGTTCATCTGGCCGGGCTACAGCGAGAACATGCGCATCCTCAAGTGGATCGTAGAGAGGTCCAAGGGAAGGTCCGTGGGAAGGGAGACGCCGATCGGATGGATGCCGCGGCACGAGGACATCGACTGGGCTGGGCTCGACTTCCCGAAGGAGCGCTTCGACGAGCTCCAGTCATTCGACCGAAAGGCGTGGCGCGCCGAGCTGATCAGCCACGAGGAGCTCTTCCTCGACCTCCACGATCGCCTCCCGAAGGAGATGATCTACGAGCGGGAGCTCCTCATTTGCCGGATGTGACCGGCGCGAGCCCGTAGAGCTCGGCGGCGTTGCGCCACAGGATCCGCTCCTTCCACTCGGGCGGGAGGGCGGGGAGCGCCTTCCTCGGGCTGTCGAAGTCCCAGTGGGGATAGTCGCTCGAGAAGAGCAGCACGTCGGGCGAGCCGATCATCTCGAAGATTTGAAGCAGGTGGGCCGGGTTCTCCGGCTCCTCCGTGGGCTGCGTCGTCAGGCGGACGTGCCCGCGAATGTACTCGCTCGGGAGCCGCTTGAGCCACGGCACCTGCGCACGCAGTCCCTTGTAGTTCTTGTCCATGCGCCACATCAGGTGAGGGAGCCACGCAATCCCACATTCGATCGCGACGAACTTGAGGCGGGGGAACTTCTCGAACACGCCTTCGCATACCATCGAATTTATGTGAGCCATCGCATTGATGGGTACGATGTTGTGCCATTCCAGGTAACGGGTCGGCCGACCTGCCGGGGTGGGGGTGTCCGCCGTTCCCGCGCCCTCGGTCCCGGGATGAATCGCCACGGGCAGGCCGTGCGCTTCCGCGGCCGCATAAATGGGATGATAGAAGCGCTGGCCGAAGAGCCGGTTCGAACCGGCCCCCATCAGGACCTGGACGAACCTCTTGTCGGGCGCGCAGCGTTCGATCTCCCTGGCGGCGGCTTCCGGGTCCGAATGGTTGATGATGATCGAGCCCCGGAAGCGCGGGGAGCGGTCCAGCCAGCGCGCCGCCAGGTTCATGTTGTAGGCGGCGGCCAGGGCGGTGCCCCAGTCGGGATCAAAGTGGCTCGAGACACCGAGGATGTGGGAGCCGGTCAGGATCGCGAAATCGACGCTGTAGCGGTCCAGGTGGTCCTTGATGAGGTGCTCCGGGTCGCTTCCTGCGATCCCGCCGGATGGCGGGCGCGCGTCCTCGCGCTGGACGCCGACCGGCGAAACGTACCCGGCGGGCGGAACCGCGATCCCGTGCCGGTCGGCGAACTCCTGCCAGAGGCGCGGCAGGAACGGCCTGAGCTCGGATCGTGCGTCGGCGAACGCATTGTGGACGTCTGCGTCGATGAGGGGCATCGGTTCGGCTGCAGCTTGGCCGGGCCCTAGCCCGGCAGCAAGACGTAGAGGGTGCCCCCGCTCTGCTCGAGCGGGTAGCGGTCCAGGGCGTCCGCCTCGACGGCGACCTCCTTGAGCCTGTTCTGCGGGTCGACGACATGCTCGCCGGTCCGCAGGTCAAACTCCCATCCGTGCCACGGGCAGCGCAGGATGCAGCCCTCCAGGCCGTAGATGTATTCGTAGACCTTGGACGGCATTGACGTTCCCGAGACGCGGCCCAGGCAGACGGGCGCGCCGGCGTGGGGGCACGCGTTGCGGTAGGCGCGGATTTCCCCTCCGACGTTGAAGAGGCCGATCTGCACCGCCCCGACGGTGACGATCTTTCTCCCGCCCGGGGAGATCTCGCCTGCTCGTGCCACGGGATGACGCGTCATGGGGTGCTGGGTTGCGGGTGCCCCGCGGGTGCGGCCCCCGGGGGAGGGGCGATGCTCCGGTTTCGGCGCGACACCGCGGGCGGCATCCCGGTGCGGGCCCTCAGTGCGCCGCAAGCCGCACCCATTTCGCTCCGAGCCGGCTGCTCCTGACGACGGCCTCGATGAAGGCCATCCCCGCCACGCCTTCCTCGATCGTGGGGAAGTCCAGTCCCCGCGGCACCTTCCGCCCCTCGACCTCCGCCGAGACCGCGCGAAATACCTCCCGGTAGACGTTCGCGAAGCTCTCGTGGTACCCCTCGGGGTGCCCCGCCGGCGTGCGCGTGAAACGCTTGGCCTCGTCGCCGTCGTAGCCGTTTCCCCGGCGCCAGAGCTGGGAGGGTTTGTCGGCGTGCTTCACCACGAGGTCGTTGGGGTACTCCTGGTGCCATTCCAGCGACGAGGTCGTCCCGTACACCCGGATGCTCAGGCTGTTCTCGTGCCCGATGCAGATCTGGGAGGCGTGCAGCACGCCCTTCGCCCCGCCCTTGTAGCGCAGGAGCACGTTGCCGTCATCGTCGAGCCTGCGGCCCTTCACGAAGATGGTGAGATCGGCGCAGAGCTCCTCGATCTCCAGGCCCGCGATGTAATGCACGAGGTTCTCGCAGTGCGATCCAATGTCACCCATGCAGCCGGCCGCGCCGCACCGCTTGGGGTCGGTCCTCCAAGCGGCCTGCTTCTGGCCGGTGCGTTCAAGCGCGCCGGCGAGCCATCCCTGCGGGTATTCGACGACGACCTTGCGGATCTTCCCGAGGCTGCCGTTGCGCACGAGCTCGCGCGCCTGCTTCACCATCGGGTAGCCTGTGTAGTTGTACGTCAGGGCGTACACCTTGCCCGTCCTGCGGACTATGGTGCGAAGCCCCCTGGCCTGCGGGAGGTCCAGCGTGGCGATCTTGTCGCAGACGACGTTGAAGCCGGACTCCAGGAAGAGGCGCGCGGCCCCGAAATGCTCGTGGTTGGGCGTGACGATGACGACGAAATCGAGGCGCCGCTCCGGCGGCATCGCGGCCTCCGCCTCCGCCATCTCGCGGTAGGACTCGTACACGCGGGACGGATCGAGAAAGAAGTCGGCCCCTGAAGCCCGCGAGCGCACGGGGTCGCTCGAGAACGCCCCCGCGACAAGCTCGGCCCGCCCGTCCATTATCGCGGCCGCCCGGTGGACGGCGCCGATGAAGGCGCCGCGGCCGCCGCCGATCATTCCAAAGCGAAGTTTCCTGTGCATGGTGGACTATGGGTATTGATGACGTTGAGGCGGCCGGCGCAAGCGTCGGATTTGCCCTTGGGCGGAACCCGCCCTCAGAAGGCGACCGGACGGCGGTTCGCGGCGGACGCGTAGGCGCCGTCGACGATGCGCATCAGCGTGAGGGCCTCATCCGGCGTGTTGAGGGGCGCCTCCCTGCCCTCGACGGCGCGCACGAAGTTCTCAGCGGAGCGCACCCTGCCCATCGTCTCGTCGGCGGGGACAGCGATTTCCCGGTTCACCATCCTGCCGTGCTCAAGCGTGTAGAGCTCGCAGGAGTCGAGCGCAGTGGGGTCGAGGCCGTCGGTCCTAAAGAGGCGGCGCACCCTGCCGCCCGCCTTTCTGCCCTGGAACGCCACGGAGACCTCCTCCCTCTCGATCATCTCGGCCCAGGACACCTGGAACGACATGGCCTGGCCGCTCTTGAACGTCACGAAGCCGTGCGCCGCGGCCTCTACGTCGGTCACCCCCCGCGGGACGTCCGCGATGCCCCACGGACCCTTGAAGGCCTTGTTGTCGATGTGGTCGCGATAGGTGGCCGCCAGGATGTGCGCGGGCTCGGGATAGCCCATGAAATGGAGCCCGAGGTCCATCATGTGGAGAAGGTCGATGAGCGGTCCGCCCCCGGAGAGCGCCTTGGTTGTGAACCAGCCGCCAAAACCGGGGATGCCCGCGCGGCGGACCCATTTTGCCTGGCAGGTGTTGATGGAGCCAATCGTGCCACTCGCGATGTAGTCCCTCATCGCGTAGCTCTCCGGCCGGGCGCGGTTGTTGAAGTTGAACATGAGGATGCGCCTCGCCTTTGAGGCGGCATCCCTGAGCCTGAGCATCTCCCTCGCGTTGAGCGCCGGCGGCTTCTCGCAGAACACGTGCTTGCCGGCCCTCAGCGCCTGCAGCGAGAGCGGCGCGTGGTATTTGTTGGGCACGATCACCGAGACGGCGTCCAGGTCGGGCACACGCCGCAGCATTTCCGACAGGTCGCCGAAGACGCGGCCGATGCCGTGCTTGGCCGCCGCCTTCTCCGCGGCCGGCCTCACCACGTCGGCGAGCGCGACGATCTCGGCGCCCGCCTTGCGGAATCCAGCCACATGATATCCGGCCATACCGCCGGCGCCCACGATGCCAATTTTGATGCTCATGATTGAGGGTCCTGGTGTTTCGTCATTCCTGGGGTCGCCGGGTTCCGAATCCCTTGCGGGCGCATTGCCGCGCAGGGAGGCGTCCCCGGGTCACTGGTTCTTCTTGTCAAACGCCGCGTCGAACGCATGCGCGCTTGGGGGAAAGTCGACGCGGCGCACAAAGGCGGCGGCCTCCGTGGCGCCATGGACGCGGTCCATGCGGATGTCCTCCCACTCGACCGACAGCGGCCCGCGGTACCCGACGTCGTTGAGCGCCACGATGATGTCCTCGAAACGGATGTCGCCGTGCCCCAGCGAGCGGAAATCCCAGTGGCGCCGGGGGTCGCCGAAGCTCGTGTGGCCGCCGAAGACGCCCGCAGACCCGTCGCCATGGCCCCACCACACGTCCTTCATGTGCACGTGGAAGATGCGCTTCCCGAATGTGCGGATGAATTTCACGTAGTCCACGCCCTGGTAGCCCAGGTGGGAGGGGTCGTAGTTGAACCCGAAGCGCCGGTGGCCCCCGA
>CAYNLL010000144.1:0-7837 GCA_964398015.1 uncultured Opitutaceae bacterium
GCCGTCGTCTCCGAATGTCGCCAGGAGCACGGCGTGGGTGGCGCCCGTTCCCGTGTCGGCCTTGAACCCGATCCTCGTGCTTCCGGAGGACGAGGCGATCTCGGCGTTGCTGGAGCCGTCAGCGGCGGCGACCTCCACCAGCCCCCCCTGGTCCGGGTTGGATCCAAGGAAGACAAGCGGCTTTCCCCCCGAAACGATCTTCAGCGACTTCAGGGACAGGTCGAGCGTGCCGCTCGCTATGTTCGCCGCGAGCGTCTGGAGCGTGCCGCCCGTGCCGAGCGCCGCGTCGGCCAGCTTCGCGCGCTTCGCCAGGTCGTTGACCGTTCCCTGCAGGGCATTCACCTGGGCCTCAAGCGAGGCGTTCTGGTTGCGCAGCCCGTTGATGTCGCGTGCCGCTCCGCCAAGCTGGAGGTCGACATAGACGAGACCGACACCGAGAAGCACAGCCACGGCGAGCGCGACTACCAGAGGCAGGGAGGGTTTCATGCAACTCCTCCCTATGCCGAAACCAACGCGGATTCAAGGGCGGCGTTCCGCATTCTCGCTCAGGCCAGGCGGGCGTCGAGGGATATCTCAGCCTTCAGGACGCGCGACACCGGGCAGCCCGCCTTGGCGCCCGCGGCGACCTCCGCGAACTTCTCCGGGGTGATCCCGGGAACATGGGCGGTCGTGCTCAAGTGGATCGCGGAGATGGTCCAGCTCGTCTGGGGAAGGTTCTCGAACGTGAGTTCTGCCGTCGTGCTGAGCGTGTCGGCGACGAAGCCCGCTCCCTCAAGCGCAGCGGAGAGAGCCATCGTGAAGCACCCCGCGTGCGCCGCCGCGATCAGCTCCTCGGGGTTCGTTCCCGGAGAGCCGGCGAAGCGCGTGGTGAATGAATACGGGGTGTCCTTGAGGACCGTGCTGTCGGAGGACAGGGTGCCCCTGCCGCTCTTGAGGTTGCCATGCCATACGGCGGAAGCTTTTCTTTTCATCGCGAGACAGATGGCACACGTTTCGCGGGTTCTCAAGCGCGGCGAGCCCGTCCCCTTGACGTGGGCCCGCGGATCGGGTTCTTGGAGGCTGCAGGCCCGCTGGGGCCGAACCAAAGGCCGCGAATGAAATACAAAACGATTGAGATGGGGATTAACAAGAAGATCGCGCTCGTCGCGCACGACAACAAGAAGCGGGACCTCATCGAATGGGCAAAGTTCAACCGGGACCTCCTCGCCCATCACAGGGTCTACGCCACAGGCACGACCGGGGGCGTACTGGAGAAGGAGCTCAAGTTTCCGATCAACAGGCTCGAGAGCGGGCCGCTCGGGGGCGACCAGCAGATCGGCTCGAAGATCGTCGAGGGAGAAATTGATTTCCTGATCTTCTTCTGGGATCCGCTCGAACCCCAGCCGCACGATCCCGACGTGAAGGCGCTGCTGCGCATGGCCGTCGTGTGGAACATTCCCATAGCCTGCGACCGCTCCTCGGCGGACTTCATCATCTCGTCGCCTCTGATGGACGCCAGCTACCAGCGCATCATCCCGGATTATGCGGAGTATCGGAACCGCGCGATTCCCGCGGTGGCGCCGGCGCCGGCAAAGAAGTAGGGAATTGCGCGCGGCCGTCCCCGCCCCGGCGCGCGCCGACAGTTGTTTACAATCCGCCCATCATCGTGGATAATAAACTAAGTTCTCGGACATACTAACGTTCCGAGAAAGCATTAACCCCAATAAAGGAAAAACAAAAATGGCTAAGAAAACAAAGAAAACGGCAAAGAAGGTTTCGAAGAAGCAGAAAAAGGGTTCAGGCAAGAAGAAGAAATAGCGCTCGTCGCGGAGCCGAGCCGGGCCTCACCGCCCAGATGGCTCCGAGTGAAACGAGCAGACAGAATGCCCATTCACGATGGGCTGCCGGCATAGCGACTCGGTAGCCCTTGTGTGTGGTAAATTGGATTGGCGCACTCGGGCGAATCCATGACGATCAGGAATGCCCGAGACACCGTGGTCGGCGGTCGACCGTTATATTTCCGATCTCCTCATCCCGGCGGATCCCGCCATGGACGAGGCCCTTAGCGCGAGCGCTGCCGCAGGGCTGCCCGCGATCAATGTTTCTCCGCCCCAAGGCAAGCTGCTGCAGCTCATTGCACGGATCCGCGGGGCGCGCGAGATCCTGGAGATTGGCACGCTCGGAGGCTACAGCACGATCTGGCTCGCGCGGGCGCTGCCCGCAGGCGGGCGCATGGTCACGATCGAGGCCGACCCCAAGCATGCCGAGGTCGCCCGGAAGAACCTCTCCCGGGCGGGAGTCGCGGGCCAGGTCGACCTGCGCGTCTCCAAGGCGATCGATGCCCTGCCCGCGCTTGTTGCGGAGGGGCGCGGGCCGTTCGACCTCATCTTCATCGACGCCGACAAGGCGGGGATCCCGGATTATTTCAGGTGGTCCCTCAGGCTCTCGCGTCCGGGCAGCGTGATCATAGTCGACAACGTGATCCGCAACGGCGCGGTGACCGACGCGGGCAGCGCGGATCCCAGCGTCCAAGGCGTGCGCCGTTTCAATGAGATCCTCGCCGGAGAGCCCCGCGTGAGCGCCACCACGCTGCAGACGGTGGGAGCAAAGGGCTATGACGGATTCACCCTCGTGCTCGTCGCCTCCGCCGCCTGACGGATCAGCCCGGGCTCCGGGCGTTCTCAGGCAGGGGGGCGCTCGGGGATCGCGGGGCTTCCGCGGGCGAGGGGCGTCAACTCGATGATCGCGAGGGCGGAAAGGACGATCACGGCGACGGTCGCTCCCAGGGCGGCGACCACGGGAATCCGGCTCAGGCCGAGGATGCCAAACGAGGAGGCCGCCGCGACGGCGGACATTCGGATCGAGGGCGGGGGCTCCTCGCCGCGCCCGAGGCTCTCCGCGGAGAAGATGGCGTAGTTGTGGCTCAGGCAGACCCCGAGGAACGCGCCGAGGAGGTTGAAGAGATTGAGCGTCGTCCCGGCGATCCCAAACAGCCCGAAGGCGAAGAGGCACGCGCCGGCGGGGATGGCGAAGATCCTCGCTCCCCTGCGCAGGCCGTAGAGGGCAAACACGCTGGCTCCCACGAACCCCAGCCCCACCGAGCTCAGCCTGAGCGCTGAAACCCTGTATCGGGAGAACAGCGTGTTCATGTCCTGGAGCTGCCCGTCGGTGACCGTGGCTGTCGACGCCGGCGGTTCGGCGCCCGGGGCGTGGCTGGCAAGGGTGACGAACCAGCACATGCCCGGCGCCACGTGCACGAGCGAGGAGAGGGGGCCCCGAAGCGCGCCGACCACCCCGGCGGCCATCTCCTCTTGGGCGGGGCGCCCCGCCGCCGCCAACTGCGCCCTCCACGCGGCGAAGAACGGCTCGAAGGCGGCAGGCTCGAAGCCATGGCGCAGCAGCGCTTCCCGAAAGTCGCCTTCAAAGCCGCGCAGCTGCGAGAGCTGCCCCGGAAGGCCGGACCATTGCTCCCGCGTGGGAAGCGCGTATCCGAGTGTCACCACGGGCGCGGACGGAAAGGCGGACCCATGCCATTCGAGAAACCCCTGCAGGCGCGTGCGCGCCTCGGAGAGCGTCGCCCCGCGCGTCAGGTAGACCGTGCTCTCCCCGGTCTCTCCAAAGAGAGCGCGCACCCGGGCGTCGTTGGCCTTCAGCTCGGGGGTCGGGATCTCGAGCTCCCTTATGTCGTCCCTCCAATGCAGGCGCCACGGGCCGATGCAGGCGACGGCTGCGCCCAGCGCCAGCGCCGCCCGAGCCGCCCTGCGCACGCCGGGGCCACCGCCCGACGGCCGCTTCCGCACGAAGTCCCTCGTCTCCAGGAAGGAGTCGTCGACCTGTGCGAACCAAAGAAGGGCCGTGGCGAGGGCGCAGATGAGGCCGGCGCTCACGAAGACGCCCAGCTGGCGGATCAGGGGCAGCTCCGACCAGAGGAGGAATGAAAACCCGATCACCGTGGTCAGCGCGCTTGCCAGAAGCGGCCGGATGAGGCGCGAGGCCCTCTCAAGATACGGCTCGTCGGGCCTGCGCCTCGGCTGGAGGTAGACGTAGAAGCCGTAGTCGACGGCGACGCCCGCCAGGAGGGAGCCGACGACGAAGACGAGGATGTGCAGGTGCTGCCAGGCGGCTGTCGTCGCCACCCACGCGCCGAGGAGAGAGCCGAGGACGACCGGCACGAGATGCGCCGCCCTGTAGAACCGCCTCACGCACAGGGCGGCCACCGCGACCACGAGGGTGAGCGATAGCAGGTTGAGCGTGGTCATCTCGCGTTCGATCCTTGCCCGGCTGGCGGCGGCGAAGCGCCCGATTCCCGTCCAGCTGAGCGCCGCGTCCGGCTCGAGCCGCCTGGCGCCGGCCAGCGCACGATCGACGGCGTCGAACACGGGCCTCTGCCCCTGCTCCGAGAGGGGCGATGCGCGGGTTCTCGCCCAGACGAGCCAATGGTCCCCTGACCTGCCGCCTGCGAGGCCCGAGTAGGAGAAGTCCCCCAGCCGACCCACCAGGCCGGGGACCAGGAGGAGGGGGTCGGAGCCGAGGAGGTCCTGGGTGGCGAGCGCCTCGGGGCGCGCGAGGTAGGCCTCGAGATCGGAGGCCGCCTTCTCCGCGAGCCATGGGCTCCAGCCCGCGGGGGCGCCGGCGGAGTCAAACTCCCGGCGCCTCCGTTCGAGCCAGTCCGGCAGGAGTAGGTCCAGGCGCCTGGCAAAGAGGGTTTCGGCCAGAGCGTCCCGCGGCTTCTCATCGGAGAGCGGGATTGCCTCGGCGATCGCGGGCGACGCCGCAAGTGACAGGGAGAACTGGGCGGCGGCCCGCTCGCCCCTCTGGAAGTGTCCGGCCGGGTCCTCTCCCGGCTTCGCCGGGACGCGCAGGGCGAGGAGGAGCACCCGGGCCTCCTCTTGGCCCGCCAGGCTCCGCACCATGGACAGCTCGGGCGAGCGCTCGTCGTTCGGCACCAGGTCCAGGATGTCCGTCGATATACGCCGCCCCAGGTCGAGGCTCGCAAGCCATGCGATCCCACCGAAGAAGCCCGCAAGCAGGAGCGCGCGCGCGATGAGCTTCTGGCGGGGCGGCTCCATCAGCGGAAGTACTGGCGCGTCTCGGCGTCCGTGAAGGTTACGCCGCTGCTCGTCTCGCCGACGTCGATCTCGATCCGCTGGGCCTGCGAGCGCTTGAATTCAAGGTGACGCACGTCGGTGCCCTCCCCGCCCACCGTGATCTCGCCCAGGCTGCGCGCCACCTCGGGGTCGCGCGGCGTGAACACAAAGGACCATGCGGCGCCTTCCCGGCGCGCCCGGATATCGAACCGCGGGTAGAGGGCGTCGAGGTCGAAGCGCATGATCGGCAGGAGGGCGGCGACCGCGCCGGAGCCGCGCGCGCCCGCCGGAACCTCGCGGGAGCGCCCCTTGGCGTCCCTCGTGATCATCCCGGAGGAGTCCGCGACGACCACGCTTTCCTCGGGCCGGGTGTACTGCAGGCTCAGGCCCCGCTCGGGCGAGATGCGCAGGACGCCGGCGAGGACGAGTGCGTCGTGGCGGAACGGGAAGAAGCGGTGTTCCGTGAACGGCGCGGAAAGGCTTCCCTTTGCCTTCAGGGCATCGATCAGGGGCCTCCACTCCCCCGCCCCGGCGCCCGGCGAGAGGAGGACGCCCGCATCCTGCGCTGCGCCGGCGGCGGCGATCAGGGCAAGGGCCACGGCAGCGGCGCAGAGCGTCCTCATGGCGCGTTGCCTCCGCGGCGCCCCAGCAACAGCTCGCCGATGATCCGCGCATGCATCCGGACCATCCTTAGGTTGTCGCGCAGATATTTGAAATGGGAAACCCCTCCGCGCTCGCGGCTCACGTAGGTGCACGCCGCGTCGAGGTTGAGTGCGGGCACGCCGGCCCATGCGAGCCTGACGGCCATTTCGGGGTCGAAGTCGTAGCGGCGGCCCCCGCCGGTTCCGCTGAGCGCTTGGACCAGGGGCGCGAGCGGGTACACCCGGAAGCCGAAGAGCGGATCGGCCGCCCCTTTCCCCGAGGTCTCCACGTGCACGAGGGCGACGCTCAGGGTTCGGCCGGCCCGCCTGATCCAAGGGGCGTCGGACCCGAAGAGCGGGCGACCGCACACCAGGGCCCCGGGATTGGCGGCGGACGCCTCCATGAAGGCCCGGATGCGGTCTGGGGGATGCTGGCCGTCCGCATCCATGACGAGGGCGTGCGTAAAGCCTGAGGCCTGCGCCTCCAGCGCGCCGGTGAGGACCGCTGCTCCTTTGCCGCCGTTGGCGGGCCTCACGATCAGCCTCAGGCCCGGCCTGGACCTCGCGGTCTCCCACAGGGCGTCATGGCTCCGGTCGGTGCTGGCGTCGACCACCACCCATACGTCCTCCCACTGCGCGAGCGCCGCCGCCACCGTCTCCGCGAGGAGGCGCCCCGGATTGAACGCGGGGATCAGAACGAGGTGGCTGTCTCTGCCGGTCACGCGGCGTCCTTCCCGAGGACCTCGCAGATCCGGCGCTCGACGTCCGTGCAGAGGTCCGCCGCGGATCTCCCCGGCTCGTAAGCCCATGCGCGGTCAAAGGTGACCTCGATGAAGCCCGGGAGCACCGCGGGGGCGGGCCAGAGCGGCCGGCCGCGGGCCCCGATTTCGGCCGACGCCCGCACGATCAGGAGGCGCACGGGGGCCTTCGCCCTGTCCGCAATCAGGGCGAATCCGGGCTTCATGGTGCCCAGCAGCGTCCCGCGGGCCGTGCGGGTGCCCTCCGGAAACACGAGCAGCGAACGGCCCGAGGCCACCTTCGACGCCACTTCCTTGATGAGGTCGAGGCCCGTGTCGCCGCGAACGTAGCCCGCCATGAGCGCGGCGGGCCCGATGGCCGGGTTGCGCATGAGCGAGGGCTTGAAGATGCAGACCGCGTCGGGAAGGCGCGCGAGGATCACGGTGGCGTCGATGATCGTGGGGTGGTTCGCGATGTAGACGGTCCCCGGCGCGAGGGGCTCGTCGAAGCCCCTCCAGATGACGGCCATGATGCCGCAGGCGTGGAGCCATGCCAGCCATGCGCCGAAGAGCCTCTTGATGACGGCGCGGACCGTGGCCTCGTAGCGGCTGCGTCCGGGTAGCGGCAGCAAGAGGATGCAGGCCGCGTTGAGCAGAAGCCCCACCGACCCGAAGACCACCCAAGAGAAATAGTAGAGGGCGACCCATCCCGTGCGTTTGAGGCGGCGTCTCACAGCGGGCGGAAGTTGAGCCACTGGTACGGGTTCTCGCGGAGGTGGGACTCCACGTGGCGCAGGAATCCCTGGAAATGCGCGCGCGCGCGCGCCAGCGCGGCCGGCCGGTCCTCCCCCGCTACGGGCTCAAAAATGGGGGAGGCATGCACGGAGGACTCGTCCGCGCCGCTGGGGGCGCCGAACGAGAGGAGCACGGGGAGGTTGAAGATGAGGGCCAGGTGGTAGATGGTGAAGGGGAAGAGCCGGCTCGCGCCAAGGAAATCGAAGTGCTGGTTGCGCGAGCTGTTTTCGCACCGGTCGCACTGGAGCGCGACGGCATCCCCGCTCTCCCCCGCCGCCTTGAGGGCGAACAGGAGGTCGCCGGGCTCGTTGACCCACACGAAGCGCAGCAGGTCGCCGAAACGCGCGGCGAGGGCCTCGGTGTCATGGGAGTTGCCGACGCGCAGCCTCACCAGATGGACGCGCTTGCGCAGCTGGCCCGCGATCATGAAGCCGGTCAGGTCCGAGTTCCCGATGTGGAAGGTTCCAAGGAGGCCGGCGCGCCCCGAGTTGATCCACGCGCCGAAATCGTCCGAGCCGGGTCCGAGCACGCACAGGTGCCGTCGGCCGTTGGCCACCCTCAGCCTGAGGGTGAGCGCCTCGCACACGGCGAGAAAATG
>CAYNLL010000145.1:0-7825 GCA_964398015.1 uncultured Opitutaceae bacterium
GGCAAGTACCCGATCAAGGACAACGGCCTCGAGCTCGAGGCCGTGTACCAGCCCAGCAAGGCCTGGAACCTGAACGCCAACTTCACCTACCAGGAGGCCACCGCCTTCGGGGTCTTCTACCAGTCGGCCGGCAACTACCTCGACACGTTCGACACGACGATCCCCGTCGACGGGACCTTCGGGACGGGAGTCGGCACGCCGAACTTCGAGCTCTACTACCCGCCGAACGGCCGGATGCGCGCCCCCGGCATCCCGCAGGTCGAGGCCAACGCGTTCGCCGAGTACACGAGCCCGATGGGCTGGGGCATCGGCGCCGGCCCCCAGTTCATCGGCAAGCAGTACGCGAACGACGAGGACACGCTGTACATCCCCCCCGAGACCGAGGTGGACGGCTTCGTGTTCTACGGGCAGGGCCGCTGGAACGTGCGCATCAACGTCAAGAACGCGCTCAACTCCCGGCTGCTCGACCCGATCGACGTGAGCTACGCCGGCAACAGCCTGGTCTATGTGCGCCCGCCGGTCTCGGTCTCGCTGACGCTGCGCATGCGCTACTGAGGCGTGCCGCGGCGCGCCCTTCCCCCTCGGCCCGTCCGGGCCCGCGCGCGCCAGAGCGATCTGCATTGCGCTCCCGGGCCCGCCGAGGGTAGACCACGCCGGCCCCTGGGTCCGCCCCTCCCACCGTGCTCAAACTCTTCGAGAACAACCTGCCGCGCCGCATCCGCTTCGGGCGCGGCGTGAGCGGAGACCTGGCGGCGGAGCTGCGCCGGCTGGGCCGGGGAAGCCCGCTCATCGTGACGGACCGGGGGGTGAGGTCGGCCGGCCTCCTCGACCGCGTGTGCGGCCCCCTGGCGCAGGCGGGGATCGCCTTCTGCGTCTTCGACCAGGTGGAGCCCGAGCCGCCGTTCTCCTGCGTGGAGGCGGCGGCCGCCGCCGCCCGCCCGGGCGTGGACGTTGTCGTGGCGCTCGGGGGCGGGAGCGTCATCGACACGGCGAAACTGGTCGCCGTGACGCTTCACGACGGCCGCGAGGCCTCGGGCCTCGCCGGCATCGGCAAGGTCGCCCGCCGGGGCCTTGCGCTCCTGTGCATCCCGACGACCGCGGGCACGGGTTCGGAGGGGACGCCCGTCGCGATTTTCACGGACCCGGCCACCGGGCTGAAGACGGGTGTCGTCGACCCGTGCCTCGTCCCGGACTCGGTCCTCCTGGACCCCGCCCTGACCGACAGCCTTCCCGCGCTCCCCACGGCGGCAGCCGGGATGGACGCCCTGGTCCACGCCCTCGAGGCCTACATCGCGAGGTCGGCGACGCCGCTTGCGCGCGGGCTCGCGATCGAGGCGGCGCGCTGGATCGGCCCCGCGCTCCCCGCGGTCTGCCGCAACGGGGCGGACCTGGAGGCCCGCGACGCCATGCTCCTCGGCGCCCACCTCGCCGGCCTGGCCTTCGCCAACTCCTCCTGCTGCGGCGTGCACGCGCTGGCGCTCCCGCTCGGCGGGCGCTTCCACATCGCCCACGGCGTCGTCACGGGATGCCTCGCCGCGGAGACGATGGCGCACAACCTGCCCGCGTGCGAAGGGGACTTCGCCGCGTTCGCGGAGGCGCTGGGATGGAGCGGCGCCGCGCCGCGGGGTTTCCCCGGGCGGCTTGGCGCCCTGGCCCGCGAGATCGGCCTGCGGGCGGTCCTGCGGCGCACCCCCGTGCCGGACACGGCCCTCGCCGGGCTGGCGAGGGACGCCGTCGCCAACCGCCGGCTCATGGATCCGAACCCCCTGCCGATCGCGGAGGCCGACGCCGTCGGCATCTACCAAAGGACCCTTCATGCCGACGCCTGACCCGCACCGCACCCTGCTCTCGAAACTCGGGTTTTCGTCCGGCCTCTGGGTGGACGGGCAATGGAGGGACGGCAGCGGGGAGATCATCACGGTCCGCAATCCCGCCACGGGCGCCGAGATCACCAGGGTCCCCCTGGCGGGCGGCGCCGACTTCCGGGAGGCGGTCGGCGGGGCGCAGCGGGCGTTCTTTCACTGGAGGAACGAGCCGGGCTCCGTCCGGGGGGAGGTGCTCAAGCGCGCGGCGGCGCTCCTCACGGCGCGGCGCCAGGGGCTGGCCGAGCTCCTCACGCGCGAGCAGGGAAAGCCGCTCGCCCAGGCGCTCGCCGAGGTCGACTACGCGGCCAGCTTCTTCCAGTGGTTCGGCGAGGAGGCGCGCCGCCTGGGAGGGCGGACCCAGCCGCACCCGGTGCGCGGCCGCGAGTACCATGTCACGCCCGTCGCCGCGGGCGTGGCCGGGCTTGTCACGCCCTGGAACTTCCCGCTGGCGCAGGGGGCGAAGAAGATCTCGGCGGCCCTGGCCGCGGGCTGCACGGCCGTGTGGAAGCCCTCGGAGCTGACGCCGCTGGTGGCGCTCGTCGTGGGACCCCTCCTCAAGGAGGCGGGCCTTCCCGACGGGGCCCTTCAGATCCTCGCCGCCCGCGGGCCGGTGGCCGGCGCGGCGCTCACGGAGGACGAGCGCGTCCGGGTCCTCTCGCTCACCGGCTCGACCGCCACCGGCCGGACGCTCATGCAGGGCGCCGCGAGGCACCTGCAGCGCGTCTCCCTCGAGCTCGGCGGGAACGCGCCGTTCCTCATCCTCCCCGATGCCGACCTGGACCAGGTGGTCCCCGACCTGCTCAAGCTGAAGCTGCTGTGCGCGGGCCAGGTGTGCGTGACCGCCAACCGCGTCTTCGTGCCGGCCCGCCTCGAGGAGGCGCTGGTCGCGAGGCTCGCCCCCCTCTGGGCGGCCCTTCGCGTGGGGGACGGGCTCGCGGCGGGCGTGGACGTCGGGCCGCTCATCCACGCCAAGGCCTGCGAGCGGGTGCGCGGCCTCGTGGACGGCGCGCTCGCCTCCGGCGCCCGGGTGGCCGGCGAAAACCGCACGCACGAGGGCGTCCCCGCCCTGTCCCAGGGGAGCTTCTTCCCCCCCCTGGTCCTGCGGGGCGTGGCCGACGGGATGGCCCTGGTGCGCGAGGAGATCTTTGGCCCGGTCATGGCGCTCCTCACCTACGGCGAGGTGGGCGAGGCCGTGGGCCGCGCCAACGCGACGCCGTTCGGCCTTGCCGCCTACGTCTACGGCTCGGACCTGTCCCTCTCCCACGCGGTGGCCGACAGGCTGGAGGCGGGCATCGTCGGCGTGAACGAGTGGAGGCCGCTCCGGGCGGAGATCCCCTTCGGCGGGATCAAGTACAGCGGACTGGGACGGGAGGGGGGCGAGGAGGGGCTTCGGGAGTTCTGCGACGTGAAGGTGGTCGCGACGCCCAGGCCCTCGTTGCCGGACTCCTGAAGGCAGGGAGCCCTCAGCCCTGCAGGCAGACGCGGGGTCCGCTGCCGTAGGCCCGGGTGAACACCCGGTGGAACTGGGCGTAGCTGCCGAATCCCGCCGCATAGACCGCCTCGGTGATCGTGCGGGTCTGCGGCCTTTGGTAGAGCTCGATGAACCGGCGCAGCCTCACCGAGTTCCGGTAGCCGCTTATCGGCAGGCCGATCTGGTGGGTGAACATCCGGCTCAGGTGCGCCTCGCTGGCGCCGCAGCTCCTCGCCAGGGACCGCAGGCTCAGCCTTTCGCTCGCGCCGCTCAGGAGCTCGAGCGCCCGCACCACCGCGGCGTGCAGCTCCACGGGCTCGTCCCGGGCACGGCCCGCGCGCTGGAGGCGCCAGCACAGGAGCAGGAGGTGGTGCAGCCCCGCGTTCAGGCCGTCGGGGTCGCCGTGGCCGTAGCGAAAGCCCGGGCTCACGCCGAAGCCGGCCTCGCGGTTGAGCACGTCGGGATCGGGCGCCGCCTCCATGAGGCCGTCCATCGTCCTGCGGACCAGGTCGAAGGCCTCGAGCGGCAGGACCGTGTGCAGCACGCCGTCCACCCCGGGGGCGTCCCGCGTCAGTCCCTCGTACATCGGTCCCCTGCACGAGCGCCGGATGAGCCCCGGCTTGAAGGCGGCGACATAGCTTTCGGCGTCGCTCGTGCGCCCCACGAGCTGGTGCTCCTGCGAGGGGAACAGCCAGAGGAGCGTCCGCCTGCCGAAGGTGAACCGCCTCTCGCCGAGGACGTAGCTGATAGAGCCGCGCACGACGAGGTTCAGCTCCAGCTCCGGGTGGCGGTGGCTCCCGATCGTCGGCGGGTTCCGAGCAGATTCCACGAGGTAGAGGAGCCCGTCATACCGGCTCCCGAGCTTGAGGTCCTCCAGCATGGGAGCAAATTATGAGAGGTTTTTCTCAGAAGGCGAGATGACCGGGGCGGGTTCCTGGGCTATTGTAGCCCATCACCCCCGCAGCCGCATGACCCCCCGGCCCTTCGGATCGCTTCCCACAGGCGAGGCCGTCGAGGCCTACCGCCTTGCCAACGCCTCGGGCGCGTCCGCGGAGATCCTCACCTACGGGTGCATCGTGAGGTCCCTGAACATGCCCGACCGCGACGGCAGGCTGTCCGACGTCGTCCTCGGATTCGACACCCTCCAGGCCTACGTCCAGGGCCGGGCATACCACGGCGCGATCGTCGGCCGGATCGCCGGTCGGGTGGGCGCGGGCCGGATCTGCGTCGACGGGTACGAGTCCCACCTCTCCCTGAACGACGGGCCGAGCCACCTGCACGGGGGCCGCCGCGGGCTCGACCGGCGGGTCTGGACGGTGCTTCCCTCGTCGGCGCCTCCGGGCGCCTCCTCGCTCCGCCTCTCGTACCTGAGCCCGAACGGCGAGCAGGGCTACCCGGGCTACGTGTCCGTCAGCGTCACCTACACGCTGACGGCCGCGAACGCGCTCGTCGTGGAAACCGAGGCGACGTCGGACCGGCCGACCCCCCTCAGCCTTGCGCAGCACAGCTACTTCAACCTGGCGGGCGAGGGCTCGGGCACCGTCCTGGACCATGAGGTCTCGATCGACGCCGACGCCTTTGTCCCGGCGGACGGGTCCCGGGTGCCTTCCGACCGCAGGGAGCGCGTCGACGGGCGGGCGGAGGATTTAAGGATGCCGCGCCGCCTCCGCGACGTTCTCCCGTCCCTCGCCGGGGCCCACGGCGACCTCTACCTCCTGCGCGCCCCGGGGGCGCCGGCGCCGCAGGCGCCCACCCCCGCCGCAACGGTCGCCGATCGCGCCTCGGGGCGCGTGCTCCGGGTGTCCACAAACGAGGCGTGCCTGCAGTTCTACTCGGGCGTCGCGCTCGACGGGACGCAGGTCGGCAAGTCGGGCGCGGCCTACGGGCCCCATGCCGGCCTCTGCCTGGAGTGCGAGGGCTATCCCCATTCTGGACGCACGGGGGCCTTCGGTGACATCCTCGTCCGGCCCAGCCGCCCCCAGCGACGGCTCACGATCTTCGCGTTCTCAACGGACCGGACCCCTCCCTCCCTTTCTGCGACATGAGCGACGAACAGGCTACAGGCACGCTCGCCAAGCCGCCGGCAACGCTGGACTACAGCCTGGTCGGCCTGAACGCGGCCCGGGCCATCGAGAAGGGCCTCGCCGAGGCCGACTGGTACCAGTGCCCGGTGCCGCGGGACACCCTGCGCCGGCTCCTCGAGCGCCGCAACGGACCCGCGCTCCGGGACACGCTCCTGTGGTTCGCGCTCATCGGGGGCTTCGGCTATGCGACCTATGCCCTCTGGGGGACCTGGTGGGCCGCACTCCCCTACGCGGCCTACGCGGTGCTCTACGGATCGACCTCGGACTCCCGCTGGCACGAGGCGGGCCACGGCACCGCCTTCCGCGCCGATTGGATGAACAACGCCCTGTACGAGATCGCCTCGTTCATGGTCATGCGGGAATCCACGGTCTGGCGCTGGAGCCACACGCGCCACCACAGCGACACGATCATCGTGGGGCGCGACCCCGAGATCGCCGTGCCCCGCCCGCCCGACGTGAAGGCCGTCGTGATGAGCTTCTTCAACATCGGGGGCTACCGGACCTACTTCAGGAAGATCTGCGTCCATGCGGCGGGCCGCATGCTGCCCGAGGAGAGGACCTACGTGCCCGAGATCGAGTACCCCAAGGTCTACAGGACCGCGCGCCTCTCCGTCCTCATCTACCTGGCGGTGATCGGCCTTTCGGTCGCCACGCGCAGCTTCCTGCCCCTGTTCCTCGTGGGCTTCGCCAATTTCTTCGGCACCTGGCTCATGGTGGTCTATGGGCTGACGCAGCACGCGGGCCTTGCCGAGAACGTCCTGGACCACCGCCTCAACTGCCGGACGGTCCGCATGGACCCGATCCACAGGTACCTCTACTGGAACATGAACTACCACGTGGAGCACCACATGTTCCCCCTGGTGCCCTATCACGCGCTTCCGAGGCTGCACGAGCTGGTGAAGGACGACTGCCCCACGCCCTACACCGGAATCATCAACGCCTGGCGAGAGATCGTTCCCTCGCTCCTGCGTCAGGTGAAGGACCCGGCCTACCACGTGAAGCGGGCCCTCCCCGCCCCCAAGCCCCGCGTCCAAGAGGGCGCCTGCTCGTCCGACGCCAGGCCGGACACCCAGGGCTGGATCGAAGTCTGCGCCGGCGCCGACCTGGGGCCCTCCGAAGTGATCCGCTTCAACCATGGGAGAAGGACCTACGCCCTGTGCCGCGACGCCGGGGGCCGGCTCTATGCCACCGACGGCATGTGCACGCACGGCAACACGCACCTCGGTGACGGCCTCGTGATCGGCACCGAGCTCGAATGCCCCAAGCACAACGGGCGCTTCAGCCTCCTGGACGGTTCGCCCGCCCGCGCCCCCATCTGCCGCGGCCTCGCCACCTATCCCCTGGAGGAGCGCCTCGGGCGGCTCCACCTGAACGTCGTCCGCGTCGCAGGGGCCGGCGCCCGGGCCCAGAGGAGCTATGCGCTGCGGGTGGTCGGCAACCGGAGCGTGGCCACGTTCATCAAGGAACTGGTCCTGGAGCCCGCCGAAGCGGCCGAGAAGGTCGCGTTCACCCCCGGCGACTACCTGCAGATCGACATCCCGTCCTACGCGGAGATCCGGTTCAGTGACTTCGACATCCCGGAACCCTACGCCTCGGTCTGGAAGGCGCAGCACGTGTTCGACCTGGTCGCACGGAACCCCGGGTCGGAAGGACGCCGCAACAACTACTCGCTCGCGAGCAACCAGGACCTCGAGCGCACCCTGCGCTTCAACGTCCGGATCGCCACGCCGCCCCCGGGCCAGGACTGCCCGCCAGGCGTGGGCTCGGCCTACCTCTTCAGCCTCAAGCCCGGGGACACGGTCACCGCGATCGGGCCGTTCGGGGACTTCCATGTGAAGCCCACCCAGAGGGAGATCGTGATGATCGGCGGCGGCGCCGGAATGGCCCCGCTGCGGGCGCAGGTTTCGCGCCTCTTCGAGACCGAGCACACGGCCCGCAAGGTCAGCTTCTGGTACGGCGCCCGCTCGCGGCAGGAGATCTTCTACGAGGAGTACTTCCGTGGCCTGGCCGCCCGGCATCCGAACTTCACGTTCCATCTGGCCCTGTCCTCGCCGCTTCCCACCGACAACTGGATCGGGCATGAGGGCTTCATCCACGAGGTCGTGTTCGAGAACTGCCTCAGGTCCCACGGCAATCCCAGGGCCGTTGAATACTACCTCTGCGGTCCGCCGATGATGATAAAGGCGTGCACCCGGGCCCTGGCTGGCCTCGGGGTTCCAGAAAGCCAGATCGCGTTTGATGAGTTCTGAGTTCGGGTGTCTCCCGCACTCTCGAATGCGGAGGCCGTCAGCCCTTCGCCCTGCCGCATTCCTGCACCGATCTGCTTGCAGTTGTCATGACCTGGCCCCGTAGATGGAAGGTCAAGATGGGAGTTGACCTGACCCCTATACCTCGGAACCGCAGAT
>CAYNLL010000146.1:0-7792 GCA_964398015.1 uncultured Opitutaceae bacterium
GCCATCAGCGTGGACGTGAACGAGACCTATGCCGACGGCACGCTGAACGGTGCGAACGGAATCGCGAACTTCGGCCGCCCGTTCGTCGCCGCCTCCGGCGCCTATGCGGGCCAATGGGGCACCACGGACCGCAACAGCCTGCGCATGACGGGCACGGGCGAGCTCCGCGGCTCTGACTTCTTCAACAAGGACTCGTGGGCGGCCCAGATCATCGGCCGGCAGGTCGTCACCGGCCTGCTCGAGGAGGACAACAAGTCCTCGATGAACGTGAGCTATTCGACCTACGCCACGGACGAAAACTGGGAAATCAACAACAACGTCGCCCTGACCACGTCGCTGCAAAGCAACCGTCAGTTCGACTGGGTTGACTACATCGGGCCGAACCTTCTCGGCCAGTCGTCCGCATCGGGCATCAACCTGAACGGCATCACGAACATCATCGCCCCGTCCCCGGTTGAGACGGTGAGGAACTTCAACACGACCTGGAATGCGCCGACCGTTAACCCGGCCGCGCCCTTCAGCTACCTCGACGGGGCCGTCCCCGGACAGGTCGACACCAACACGCAGGCGGACAATCCCGCCAATTACGTCGGCTTCCAGAACCAGCAGGTAAACTGGCTGAGCTCCAACAACCCGACGCAGTTCCCCGACCTGGTGACGGGCGCAAGCAAGGCCCACTATGCGGACATCTCGTCCGGCTTCACCTGGCAGGGCAACATGTTCGACGGCACGGTGGTTCCGACCTTTGGCTGGCGCAAGGACTCGGTCGTGAACTATGCGACCAACGCGCCGCAGCAGTCGCAGAGCGTGTTCTACACGACGGACTTCAGCGAGGATCCGACGACACGCCGTCAGGCGATCGGCGAGACCAAGGCATGGGGCGGCGTCTATCACTTCCCCAAGTTCCTGACCTCGTGGCTCCCCTGGGGAACGACGTTCAGCGTGTTCTACGATCACAACGCGAACTTCGAGGCCCAGGCTCCCCGCACCAGCCTTGCTGGCGCCACGCTGCCGAACCCGACGGGCAAGACCAAGGAAGAGGGCTTCACGATCAGCACCCTGAACGACAAGGTCACGTTGAAGGTCGACTGGTACAACACCGAGATTCAGAACGCCACGTTCGACTCCTCGAACGACGGTGGCACGGGCTACCAGCTCTGGGCTGTTCCCTCGTGGGGATATGAGTACGCGACCGCCCTCCAGGTCGGTATGCAGGGCAACGGAAACGCGAGCAACCCGATCGGCAACTACCTCTGGAACTACGGCTATTCCGACCAGACCAACGGCAACAGCGCGGTTTCGGCCGGCCACACGGGCAACACGCAGCAGACGGAGAACGTGAATGATCCGGACTGGGCGCTCCAGCAGCAGATCGTCAATGCATGGGTGCACATCCCGATCACGGACCAGTTCTACCAGGCCTTCGGGATCCACACCCAGGGCTCGACGATCACCCCCTCGGCCGCCCTGGCCTCGGGTAACCTGATCAGCGCCTTCCAGCCCGGTTGGAACGCCGACTCCCCCGGCGGCTCGCAGCCCGGTCCGCTCAACCCCGTCACGACGGTCGACACGCTCTCCAAGGGCGAAGAGTTTGAACTGAGCGCCCAGCCGATCAGGAACTGGAACATCACGGTCAACTACGCGCGCACCTTCGCGACGCACTCCAACATCGACGCCCTCACCCAGGCCTTCATGAAGAACCTCAACACGTTCTTCGCGGGTCCTGGCGGCCAGGTCCGCCTCTGGGGCGACGGCTACGGCAACCAGATCGGGCCCGGCACGTGGACGCCGAACGTGTACGACGAGTACCTGGTCGAGGTCAATTCGGAGGGAACCTCCTCACCCGAGGTCTCGCCCTGGAGGTTCAACCTCACAACGACCTACACGTTCGATCGCGGCAAGCTGAAGGGCTACTTCATCGGTGGCGCGGCCCGCCTCGAGGCCGGACGCATCCTGGGCTACCAGTACAGCCCGACCCTCGGCACCCTCGACATCTCGAAGCCCTGGATTGGCGCGAACGACGAGCACTACGACCTGTGGTTGGGCTATTCGCGGAGAATATTCGCGAACAAGATCAACTGGCGCATCCAGGCGAACATGAAGAACATATTCGAGAAGGACCATCTCGTCCCGGCGCAAGTCGAGCCTGATGGGAGCCTCGCCCTGGACCGCATTCAGGAAGGCATGACCTGGCAGCTGACGAACTCATTCGACTTCTAAAGCAGCCGGGCTGTCAGCAGCTCTCAATTCAAGTCCGGCGGCGAAAGCCGCCGGACTTTTTTTTGCCTTCGCGGCGAGGCCAGACTGGGGCTTTTCGGTTGAGGTCTGGGCGCGGTTGGAGTCCCCTCGGCCCGTGAAACTCGAACTGGCGTTTGGTGTCCTGGCGGCAGCGGCAGGCCTCGGTGTCCCTGGAGCCGCGGGGGCGCAGGAGGTCCCCGCGAGCAGCCCGGTTGTGCTCTACGAGGGCAGGTGCAGCGTCGACGGGGAGGGTGCGGTGCGCCTCGGCTTCCCGGGCGTGACGGCACACCTGAGGTTCGTCGGACGAACGCTCTCGCTGCGCGCGCGCTCCTCGGCAGAGACCTGCCTTGATGTCGTGGTCGACGGCGGGGCGCCGAGGCAGCTTCGCCTGCATGCCGGGGAGGGGGTCTACCCCATTGTGGACGCCCCGGCCGCCTCCGAGCACGCGGTGGCGTTGCTCCGGTGCAATGAAAGCTGGCAGGGCACCTGCGCGTTTGTGGGCTTCGACCCGGGACAGGGGGGAAGCCTGGTGCCGCCCGCAGGCCTTCCGGGGCGGAAGTTGATGTTCATCGGCGATTCGGTCACCTGCGGCGAGATAGCCGCATGGGTGCCGGGAATGGACACGAAGGACGTGGCCGCCACGAATGCGCGCCTGTCCTACGGGGTGATTATCGCGCGGTACTTCAACGCGCAGTGCCACCTCGTCAGCTATGGAGGGCGCGGCGTCATCCGCGACTGGCAGGGCATCCGCGACACGCGCAACGCCCCGCAGTTCTACGAGCTCGCCCTGCCGGACGACCCAGCGGTGGCTTGGAAGCCGCAGGCTTACATCCCGGACGCCATTGGGATCCAGCTCGGCACGAATGACTTCAGCCAGGGCATTCCCGACCAGAACGAATTCGTGAACGGCTATGTGGAGTTCGTGCGCAAGGTGCGCCGGGACGCTCCTCATGCGCTCATCTTCCTGATGGAGTCTCCCATCCTCGACGACGACCCTGTAAGGGGACCGCGCCGCGCCGTGCTGCGCGCCTACCTCAACCAGGTGATCGCCAGGCTGGCCGACCCCAGGGTCGTCCTCGCGCCGCTCTCACACTATCCCGGTGTGCCCGGAAACGGGCATCCCACGGGAAGCGAGCACGAGGCGATGGCCCGCGAGCTGGAACCCCTGCTGGCGCGCGAGATGGGGTGGTGAGACCCGCGCGCCCGGCTACGCCTTGCTCCCGTCGGACTTCTCCAGCCGGTCGTACCAGCTGAACTTCATGTACACGGAGGTGACGGCGAGCACGGCCGCGATGCCGCCCGACCACTGCCACTGCTTCAGGACGATGTAGATCGGGAGGCTCATGAGGCACATCTGCCACACGATGCCGACGGCCACGTTGACCATGTCGTGGACGCCCTCGGTGTTGGGGACGAACGAGGGGTCCTCCGCCATCACCTTCGCGCGGATGGGCCCCCACCAGCCCCAGGGGTTCACCGTCCGGTAGAACTTCTTCAGGACCTCGTCCTCCTCGGGCTTGGACATGAACGTGCCGGCCAGGCAGCCGATGATCGAGATGATGAAGAGGATAGGGAAGAGGAAGAGGAGGTTGAAGCTGTGGCCGACGATGTGCTCGGCGATCGGGGGCACCACCATCGAGGCGCCGATGCCCGAGACCATTCCCCAGAAGTAGCCGTAGCCGTTGAACCGCCACCAGTACCACTTCAGGACGTTTGCCGCTACAAACCCGCCGTAGAGGGAGGCGACGAGCCAGTTCATGGCGTCCGTGATGCGCTCCGTCAGCACGCCGAAGAGGATGCCGATAGCGAGGAACACGATCGAGACCACCCGGCTGAGCATGACCTCGTGCTTTCCCCCCGAGTCGGACTTGATGAAGCGCTTGTAGATGTCGTTCACGACGTAGGCCGGCGCGGCGTTGAGGGTCGCCGCGAAGTTCGACATGAACGCCGCCGCCAGCCCCGCCAGGAGGAATCCGATCACGCCGGTCGGGATGTACTGCAGCACGTAGGGGAGCACCTTCTCGAAGTCGGGCTTGGCCATGGCCTGGATCTGCGGCAGGCAGAAGGTGAGCGCCAGGACCGCGATGCCCGCGGTCATCATGTACCGCGGGAACATGAGGACGACGCTCACCATCCCGTTCATGAGGCTCGCCTCGCGGGGATTGCGCGTCGCGAGGATGCGCTGCATGTCGTAGTTGGGGGCGGGGCCGGCAAGGCTGGCGAGCACCCCCTTGAAGAGCATCATCCCAAACACGATCGTGAAGAGCTCGTTGTGGTCCTCGCTCAGGGCCGCGTTCGCCGTCTTGAGGATCCCGTTCCAGTTCAGGTTCAGGCTCCACCCGAAGAACGGGCTCATCCACCCCGGGGGGATGTTGTGGATCACCATCTCCGGGGAGACCTTGACGAGCGCGATGACGCCGATCGTCAGCGCCGTGACCGTGAGGATCGTGAACTGCATGACCTCGGTGATGACCACGCTGACCATGCCGCCCTTGATGGCGTACACCGCCGTCAGCCCCATGAGGACCATCGCGTAGATGTTGTCGTCGGTGAGGACGCCGGTCGTGGCGCCGGTGAAGTGCCACGGCAGGATGCCCGAGGCGAACTTGCCGATGCCCTTGAAGGCGTAGGCCAGGAGGCCGATCACGTTGATGAGGGCGAACGCGACGACGCTCAGGTGGGCCAGCGTGGCGCCGCGGTCGTTCCCAAACCGGGTCTGCATCCATTGGGCGCCCGTCAGGACGTTGGAGCGCCTCAGCCACCGGCTCATGAACATCATCAGGAAGATCTGGTTGAACGTGGGCCAGACCCACGGGAGCCAGATGCTCTTCGCCCCGTAGAGGAACAGCCAGTAGACGAGCAGCATCGTGCCGCTGATGTCGAACATCCCGGAGGCGTCCGAGACCCCGAGCATGTACCAGGGAAGCGTCTTGCCGCCGAGGAAGTAGCTGTCGAGGTCCTTGGTCCCCTTCCGGGAGACCCAGAGGCCGATGGTGATGACGGCGACGAAGTAGCCGACGATGATTCCGATGTCTAGGCCGTGCAGCTGCATGGGGTGTGGGTCTCGCCGCGGGACGCCGTTCTCGTGAGGGGGGATGCGGCCACGGAGGAGCGGCAATGGTTGAAACGATCGATTGGGAGGGCAATCAAATCCCGCCTCAAAGATCGCTCCCGCGGCCGTCGGCGGACGGCGTTTGCCCTTTTGCGGACGCTGGCTCTCATTGTGGCCGCCGGGAGCCTCCCCCAACGATGATGCACACCCCACGGAACGTCCTTAACAGCCTCGTCCTCATGGCCGCCGCCCACGCGCCGCTCGCCGGCGCCGCAACGGCCGCGCCCGCGGTCGGCGCGGGCGAGCTCTCGAGCCTGTCCGCGGACGCCGAGCGGGAGCTGCGCGGCAACATCCTGCCGTTCTGGCTCAAGAACGCGCGCGACCGCGAGCACGGAGGCTTCCACGCGTTCGTCGGCGAGGACATGTCCGTGCGCGACGACCTGCCCCGCGGCGCCCTCCTCACGAGCCGGATCCTGTGGACGTTCTCCGCGGCGTACCGCCTCTACCGCGACCCGGAATACCTCGAGATGGCGCGCTGGGCCTACCGCGACCTCGCGGACCGCTTCACCGACAAGGACGACGGCGGGCTCTTCTGGACGGTGCGCGGCGACGGCCAGCCTGCCGACGCGCACAAGCAGATCTACGTCCAGGTCTTCGGCATCTACGGGCTTTCGGAGTACTACCGCGCGACGGGCGACGTCGGGGCCCTGCAGCGGGCGATCGCGATCTACGGCCTCATCGAGAAGAACGCCCACGACGGCGTGAACGGGGGGTATTTCGACGCGCTCACGCGCGACTGGAAGCGCCAGGACACGCCGCGGGGCAACCTGCTCGGCGACGCGCCGAAGTCCCAGAACTCCCACATCCACATCCTCGAGGGCTTCACGAACCTGCTGCGCGTCTGGCCCGACGAGGGGCTCCGCCAGCGCCAGCGGGAGCTGATCGAGCTCACCATGGCGCGCATCATCGACCCGAGGACCCACCACCTCGTCCTGTTCATGAAGGACGACTGGACGCCGATCGGCGACGCCGTCTCGTACGGCCACGACATCGAGCTGAGCTGGCTGCTGGTCGAGGCGGCGGGCGTCCTCGGCGACAGGCAGGTGCTCGCGCGCGCGAGGGCGGTGGCGGTGCAGATCGCCGAGGCGACGAACGCGCAGGGCGTCGACACCGACGGGGGCGTCTACAACGAGGGGGGCCCGGGCGGCCCGACCAACACGAACAAGGAGTGGTGGGAGCAGGCGGAGTCGGCGGTCGGGTTCCTCAACGCCTACCAGATCTCGGGCGACCCGGCGTACTTTGCCGACGCGCAGCGGAGCTGGCACTTCATCCAGGATCGCCTCGTGGACCGCGTCCACGGGGACTGGTACAACACGCTCAGGCGCGACGGCACGCCCATCGTGGACTTCAGGACCCGCGACGGCAGGACGTTCCCGAGCGCGAAGATCAGCCTGTGGAAATGCCCCTACCACAACAGCCGCTCGTGCATGGAGCTGATCGAGCGCTGTCGCGCGCTCGGGTCCGGGGAATGAGCGGCGGGGAGGGCGTCAGCCCCCCAGCAGCAGGTCGAGCATCCGGCGGTCCAGCCTGTGCCCCTTGAAGTCCTCGTAGGCGACGTCGGCCCGGCCGCTGTCGACGATGCCGAAGGGCCCGCGCAGGTTCCACATCGCCCAGCCCCAGCCCGCCTCCTTCCAGAGCGCCAGCAGGTCGGTCATCCACCCCAGGCACGCGTCGTGGGGCGTCTTCGAGAAGCAGCCCCATTCGCCGACGTGCACGGGGACGCCCTGGTCGACGAGCGGCCTCCACTTGGCAATGAGCTCGGCCCGCAGCTTCTCGCGGTCCCAAACGACCCCGTGCTTGTCGGCCATCGGCCAGGTGGGCTTCTCCGTGGACTCGAACTCGTTGGGCGGCACCCAGGTCGCCGTGTAGTGGCTGATCATCTTCGGGAGGTACCCGCGGGTGCTCTGCACGATGCCCTCGCCGACGAGCCCCATGACCGGCGTCTGGCCGATGTCGGCGCCGTCGGCGACGATCAGCCGGTCGGGGCTCGCCCCCCGGATCACCGCGATCAGCGCCCGCGCTATCTCGACATAGCGGGACTGGTCGGGCATGAAGGGCGGCTCGTTGAAGAGGTCGAAGCTCAGTCGGGAGCTCGGGATGTCCCGGTAGCGCTGCGCCAGGTGCCCCCAGTGGTGCCCTGCCGCCTCGAGGGGGCGCTGCATCGCGTCGCGGGGGCTGTCGAAGAGCTGGAAGGGCTCCAGCTCGCGGCCGTTCACGCAGTAGCCGGGGATCCTGTGCAGGCAGAGGTTGACGTAGATGCCGTGCTGCCGGGCCATCTCGATCGCCCCGTCGATGGGCTTGAGGGCCTCCTCGTCGATCCTCATCCAGTCCTTCGGGTCCGACCAGGCCCAGTAGGAGACGGGCAGGCGGGCGAAGTTGAAGCCCCAGGCGGCCATCCACTCGAAGTCGCTCTCGCGGTAGGCGAGGGCGCGGCCCCCGCGG
>CAYNLL010000147.1:0-7779 GCA_964398015.1 uncultured Opitutaceae bacterium
GAAGAAGAGCAGGCCACCGGCGATGAAGATCACGATCCCCAGGCCAAACTTATTTACGCTCATCAGCTTACGCAGAACGACGACAAAGACGATGATCGCGAGGATGGCGATGCCCAGCTTTCCCCAGAATGCGGGGGGAATCTTCTCGAGCTTGTCGATCGTGGTCGCCGCCGCCGCTAGGAGGAGAGTGTGGGAGGCCATGATGTCTCAGCGATGTAACGGCAGGGACGGCGCGTGTCGAGTGGAAGCCATGCGGCGTCCTCCTCGGAGTTCGGCCGTCATTTCACGCTCCCCTCGCCGGCCTCGCCCGTGGCGCAGTTGATCCATCCCGATTCGCCGTCCGCGTAGTGCTCCTTCTTCCAGATGGGAAGCCGCGCCTTCGTCTGGTCGATGATGTACCGGCAGGCCTCGAAACCGTCCCCGCGGTGGCGGGCCGCGACGCCGACCCACACGGCGATGTCGCCCAGCCCCAGGCTTCCCGTGCGGTGCACGCACTCGGCGCCGACGAGGTCAAACTTCCCGCGGGCCTCGTCGAGTATGCGCTGGCCCTCCTTCTCGGCCAGCGGGCCGTAGACCTCGTAGTCGAGGGACTGCACGGGCCTGCCGTCGTTCTGGTCGCGGACGCGGCCCTCAAAGGAGACAAAGGCTCCCGCGCGGGTGTCGCGCAGGCCCTCCATGAGCACGGGGGGGACAATCGCCTCGCCGGTGAGCCGGAAGCCCATGCGCTCAGCCCCCGGCGACCGGCGGGATGAAGACCACCGAGTCATTGTTTCCGACCGCCACGCCCCAGGCCGCGAACTCGTCGTTGACCGCCACGCGCACCCGGTCGGCCGTGAGCGTGAAGCCGTGGTGGCGGCGGAGCTGCTCGTAGAGCTCGCCCGCGGTCGCCGCCTCGGTGGTGACCCGCTCCTCCTCGAGCCCGCGCTGCTCGCGGAGGATGGCAAAGTAACGCACGCGCACCGTCTTCATCGCGGCGCGCGGTAGTGCCTCTTGCCTCCGGTCTTCTCCAGGAGACGGACCTCGCGTATCACGATCCCCGGGGTGACGGACTTCCCCATGTCGTAGAGCGTGAGCGCCGCGATGCTGGCGCCCGTGAGCGCCTCCATCTCGACGCCTGTGCGCGCCCGGGTCCGCGCGCGGCAGTGAACCTCGACCTCGACCGAGCCGTCGGAGCCGGCGGGGCGCGCCTCGATCTCGACCCCGCAGTCGTCGAGCGGGAGCGGGTGGCAGAGCGGGATCAGGTCGGCGGTCCTCTTGGCCCCCATGATCCCCGCGAGGATCGCCGCCTGGAAGACGGGCCCCTTCGGCGTCGCGATGTCGCCCCCGTCGAGGAGCGCGGCCAGCGCGGGCGGCAGCACGACGACCGCCCGCGCGTGGGCCGTCCTGCGCGTCGGCGGCTTCCCGCCCACGTCCACCATCTGGGGGCGGTTGGAGGCGCCGAGGTGTGAGAGTCTGCGCGCGGGGGGCATGTCGGCCCGGACGATGGCCCGGCTTGGGCGCGAGTTCAACCGTAACCCTCCCCCGGCGCTCAGGACCAGCCCCAGTACGGGGCCAGGTAGCCTTGGGGGAACTGGTCCACCTCCGCGGGAAGCTCGACGAACCCGTCGGTGCCCACGAGCCCGGCAAAGTCGCCCGAGGTGCCCACGTGCGCGGGCGTGGCCACGAGCTCCGCGCGCGGCCCGCTCGACAGGCGCACGGGCAGGAGGCACGCGAGCTTCGGCTTGAAGACGACCTCCTGCGCCAGCGCTGCCGTCAACCGGGCGCGGGGGGCGAGGCCGCTGGCGCGGTCGAGCGCGGGAAGGACGTAGCGGTGGAGGCAGGTGTAGGCCGACACGGGATTGCCGGGCAGCGCGAAGACCGGCGTCAGCCTCCCGCTCAGCCCGAACCAGAAGGGCTTGCCGGGGCGCTGGGCCACGCCCTGGAAGACCTTCTTCACGCCCTGGCGCTCGAGCTCGGAGGGAAGGAAGTCGAACTTGCCCTTGGACACCCCGCCCGTGATCAGCAGGATGTCGTACTCGGCGAGGATGTGCCAGAGCATGTGCTCGATCTCGTGGCGGATGTCGCGCAGGTGGAAGCGGTCGGCCCGCGGGTAGCCTGCCTGGACGAGGGCGGCCCTGAGCGCGTAGTCGTTGCTGCGGCGGATCTGGTGGGGGCCGACGAGCGCGTCGACCTCCACGAGCTCGTCGCCGGTCGAGACGACGGCGACCTTCGGGGAATGGGTGACCGTGAGGGCCGGATGCCCGCAGGCCGCGGCGACGGCGATCTCGCGGCCCGTGAGGCGGACGCCCGCGTGGATGATCACGTCACCCGCCTTGTGGTCCGAGCCGCGCCGATGGACGTGGAGGTGGGGCGCAGCCGCCCCGGGCGCGAGGGCGACGACCGCCCATGCGCCGTCCCGGGCGGCGTCCTCGCACGGGACCACGCAGTCGGCGCCCTCGGGAAGCACGGCGCCCGTCATGACCTCGACGCACGCGCTGTCGGCGGGCCCGAGCGCGAAGGGCCGCATCCCCGCCGCCTGGGTCGCCTCCACGCGGAAGCGGGTGACGCCGCGCGCGAGCGCCTCGGAGCGCACCGCGAAACCGTCCATCGTGACCCGGTCGAACGGGGGGAGGTCGCGGTCGGCCTTCAGGTCGCTGCGCAGCACGCGCCCGTGCGCCTCCGAGATCCCGCAGTCCTGCCGGTGGAAGAGCGGAATCGTCTCGAGGATGAGCTTCTCGGCGGCTGCGGGCGTGAGCACGGGCGGAGGATAAGACATAATTCCCGTCTCGCGAAATGACGATTTCATGCTTTTTTTGCCAATCTCATGGCCGCTGCACTCGACACCTTCGGCCGGCCCGTGCGCGACCTGCGCATTTCCGTCACGGACCGGTGCAATTTCAGGTGCCCCTACTGCATGCCCAAGGAGGCTTTCGGGCCCGACCACCCGTTCCTTGCCGCCGAGCGGCTGATGACGCACGAGGAGCTCCTGAGGATCGTCCGCGTGTTCGTCGGCCTGGGCGTCCGCAAGGTCCGCCTGACGGGGGGCGAGCCCCTGCTCAGGGGCGACCTCCCGGCGGTCATCCGCGAGATCAAGCGGGACATCGGCGGGGTCGAGGTCTCGCTCACCACCAACGGCTGGCTGCTCGAGCGCCAGGCGGGGGCCCTGCAGGCGGCGGGGCTTGACCGGCTCAACGTCTCCGTGGACTCGCTCGACGAGGCCACGGCGGGGCGGATGAACGGGCTCGGCTTCAACGTCTCGAGGGTCCTCGCGGGGATCGACGCCGCGGCCGCCGCGGGCCTCCCGGTCAAGGTCAACTGCGTCCTGCAGCGCGGGGTGAACGACGGGGAGATCATCGCGCTCTGCGGCTATTTCAGGGAGCGGCGCCACACGCTGCGCTTCATCGAGTTCATGGACGTGGGCAACACCAACCACTGGGCGCAGTCCCAGGTCGTGCCCGCCCGCGAGATCGTCGAGCGCGTCGGCGCGTCGTGGCCCATCGAGCCGGTGCTCCCCGCCTACAGGGGCGAGGTCGCAAGGCGCTACCGCTACGTCGACGGCCGGGGCGAGATCGGGATCGTGAGCTCGGTGACGGAGCCGTTCTGCAGGGACTGCAACCGGGCGAGGCTCTCGGCTGACGGCAAGTTCTTCACCTGCCTCTTCGCGTCGACGGGATGGGACGTGCTGGGCCGCCTGAGGTCGGGCACGGACGACGCGGCGCTCTCCGCGTATGTCGCGGGAATCTGGGGGGCGCGCGCGGACCGCTACAGCGACGAGCGGGCCGACCTCCTCGCCGCCGGGGCCAGCCGCGCGAAGATCGAGATGAGCTATATCGGCGGCTGATCTGCCGGCGGGGCGCTCCGGGCCCTCTCCAGGATGGAGAGGAGCGTGGCGAAGTCCTCGTCGCGGGTCCTGCTCTCGATGGTGTAGTCGAACTTCGAGGCCTCGCGCAGCTCGGCCTCGGCCGTGGCCATCCGCCGGGCGATCTCCGCCTCGTCGTCCTTGCCCCTCGCCCTCATGCGGGCGAGCAGCCGGCCGTAGTCGACGACGATGAACACGGTGGTCATCGCCCTCCTGAGGAACGGGTTAGAGGCGGCGATCCTCCTCAGGCTCTCGACGCCCTGCACGTCGACGCTCATCACCAGGTCCCTGCCGAGCGCCAGCGGGCCCAGCACGCTGGCCGCCAGGGTCCCGTAGCGCCGCTGGCCGTGGACCCACGCCCATTCGAGGAACTCCCCGGCGGCGATCCGGGCGTCGAACTCCTCGGGCGAGAAGAAGTGATAGTGCACGCCGTTGGTCTCGCCGGACCGGGGTGCCCGCGTCGTGCTGGTGACGACGCGCGTGAAGCCCATGTCCGCCGAAACGAGGCGGTCGCACAGCGTGCTCTTCCCGGATCCCGCCGGGCCGGCGAGGACGAGGAGGACCGGCTCCCTTTTGGCGGTCCCAGGGGCGGCCCGCGCGGTCATCGGAGGGTGAATGCCACCCCGCACAGGAGGACGCCGTAGGCGACGAGCAGGCCTCCCAGGCCGCGCGAGCGCGCGGACCTCGCGAAAAGCCAGCCGAAGAAGTCACGCAGCCTCCAGGGCTGGGCCCCGAGCCAGATCGCGAGGGCGATCGCCACGTAGACCAGGCACACCATGAAGAGGCGCTGGGGGCGGTCGTACTCCATGTAGGCGGCGTCCAGGAAGGGGGCCGCGCCGACCAGGACGAGGCCGCAGGCCCCCCGCACGCCCAGGAAGTCCGGCACGCACTTGAACGCGAGGACCGCGACCGCCGCGAAGCCGATGAACAGGAGCGTCCTGTACTCGCCGAAGTCGGCGTTCGAGAGGTGCCAGATGTTGTACAGGAACCAGGCCGCCGCCGCGCTGAAGACCACATAGCCGGCGGAGGTCGCCCTCGGGAACGCCGCGATGGCCGCCTTGGCGCCGGAATGGTCGAGCAGCAGGGGAAGACCCGCCACGATCAGGATCAGTCCGGGGACGAGGGTGGCGGCGAAGAGGGACATGCGTTTTCGGCGGTCAGAGTGACGCGTGGCCGGCGGCTGTTTGCAAGCCAGCGCCGGCGAGGACGAGGTTTCCGTAGAGCGTGCTCACGCTCGCCCTCGTGATCTCGACGGGGACCAGCGTGCCCACCAGGCGGGGCGCGGCGTCGAAGACGGCGACGCGGTTGCCGCGCGTCCTTCCGGTGAAGTGGAGGCCCGTCTTGTCGGGCCCCTCGACGAGGACCTCCTGCACGGTGCCCGCGAGGGACTGGCTCCGGCGGAGCGAACCCGCCCGCAGCACCTCGAGGAGCACGCGGTTGCGCTCCTCCCTCACCGGGTCGGGCACCTGGCCCGCCATCGTGGCCGCCGGAGTGCCGGTGCGCACGGAGTACTTGAAGACGTAGGCCATGTCGTAATCGACCTCCTCGCACAGGGAGCGCGTGTCCTCGAAGTCGGCGTCCGTCTCCCCGGGGAATCCGACGATGATGTCCGTGGAGAACGCCATTTCCGGGCGCGCGGACCTGAGCATCCGGACGATCTCGAGGTACCGCTCGCGCGTGTACGGGCGGTTCATCTCGCGCAGTATCCTGTTGCTGCCCGACTGCACCGGCAGGTGCACGTGGTCGCCCAGCTTCGGCAGCCGCGCGAACGCGTCCGCGAGGTCCTGCCGGAACCCCCGCGGGTGGGGCGAGGTGAAGCGGATGCGCTCGATCCCGGGCACCGCGTGCACCCTCTCGAGGAGCTGCACGAAGGGCGTGACCCCCCCGCCGTGGGCGTAGTCCCTGCGGCCGTAGCTCGTGACGATCTGCCCCAGGAGGGTGACTTCCCGCGCGCCGCGCTGCGCGAGCTCCCCGCACTCGCGCACGATGTCGTCCATGGGGCGCGAGCGCTCGTCCCCCCGCGTGGTCGGCACGATGCAGAAGGAGCAGTCCATGTCGCAGCCCTGCTGGATCGACACGTAGGCGCAGACCTGGCGCTCCGGCCCGTCCAGGTGGTCCCGGATCGTGTTCTGCGAATCCGCCTCGGCCGCCGTGTCGACGATCGCCTCGCCCACGGGGACGCCCGCCTCGCGCGCGGCGCGCAGGTTGTCCAGGTAGTCGGGGACCCGGTGGAACTTCTGCGTGCCCACGATGAGGTCCACGTCGGGAAGGCGGTCGAGGAGGCTCGCCCCCCGGTTCTGCGCCATGCAGCCAAGGATGCCCAGGATGAAGTCGGGGTCGCGCCTCTTGCGCGAGGCGCAATACCCGGCCTTCCCGATCGCCTTCTGCTCGGCCGCGTCGCGCACGCTGCACGTGTTGAGCAGGAGCACGTCGCAGTCGTCCTCGCTCTCGACGATCCGGTAGCCCCGGGCGCGCAGCATCGCCGCGACCGCCTCGCTGTCGCGTTCGTTCATCTGGCAGCCGTAGGTCTTGATGTGGACCCTGTTCATGTGCGGGAGGGTGTACCTAACAGCGGGACAAAAGGGCGGTCAAACGGGAATTGCCCCGCGGCAGGGGCACACGCGCCCTCGCGCCCCCGGCGTCGCTGGCCTGGCACCGGAAGGACCTGCCAGGCCGCGTCTTCACGAATTCTCTGCGCCTGGCGCGGCGGGAGGCCGCGGACGAGCGCTCCTTCGTCATGAGGGCGGCGGTGGCGCGCCGCATCGCCAGGATCGGCCCCCGCCCGGCGCGGGGTCGCCTCCGGCGCCAGGAGGGAGCCCGGTCGCCCGGCGACCCCATGAATTCTGTTCGCCACGTGCGCTCAGGTCGCTTTGCTCAGGCGCATGGGATTCTTTGACCGCTTTGCCGGCAAACAAGCATCGCCTGCCCCCGGCGGAGGGGGCGTGCCCCCTTCGGCGCCCTCGTTCGACCCCTCGGTTGCCGGGGTGGCCCCGCGCCTGATCGCCGCGCGCGAGAAGCTCGACGCCAGGGACCTCGCCGGGGCCCTGGCCGTGTACGAGGAGGTGCTCGCCGTCGCCGGGGACCGCGCGGACGTGCTGGTGACGATCTCGGGCGACCTGGGCTCGACCGGCAACATCGCTCAGATCATCGAGCTGGTCGCCCCGCGCTACGACGCCACGCGCCACGGGCCCGCGGCGGGAATCAACCTGATCCAGGCATACCTGGCGGTCCGCGATCCCGACGCGGCGCGCCATGTCCTCGACATCCTCTTCGCCCTCAAGCGCCCTGAGCTCGAGGACCGGCTCAACGGCTTCTCCAACGCGATCGCCGAGCTGATACAGCACGGCGACCTCCACGGCATCCCGGCCGCGCCGGCGAGCGGCGAGGCCCCGGCCCCCGTGGGGCTCGCCCTTGTGACCATCAGCAGGCCGATTTGGTCCTACGGCCTCGAGTCGTTCGCAGAGATCCTCCCCAAGAAGGAGGGCAAGCTTCGCCGCGTCGCGTTCGCCCAGCTCTCGCTTCCCGGGGCCTACGCCGATGTCCCCGCCGCGATGAAGCTCCCCGAGGACGAGCTCGGCCGGCTCTCGAGGGCGATCCCCCTTTGGTTTGCCGAGACGTTCTATTTCTCGCCGCTGTACTCCTCGGTCGCCGCGCTGGGATGCCTGCACGAAGCCGACGGCAGCCGGCGTCCCGCGATCTTCCCCACCGAGTGGAACGTGGAGAACCTCAAGAAGCTCGCCGAGACGGCCGCCGACGGGCTCGACTACGTCTTCACGGGCGCGCTCAAGCGCGAGGGGGCGGAGTTCGTCCTCGAGCTGCGGGTCTGGGAGGTGAAGAAGTTCCGCGAGCGCAAGCAGATCACGGCCCGCTGGACCGCGGCCACCGCGGACGCGGAGCTGGCCAAGCTCCACGAGTTCGTGAGGGCCTTCATGGAATGGGCG
>CAYNLL010000148.1:0-7770 GCA_964398015.1 uncultured Opitutaceae bacterium
GGTGATGGACGAAAACAGGCTGCTCGGGAGCGACCGGGAGCACCTGGCCCTTCTGGAGGAGCAGCTCCGGCGCGACCGCAACCACGCAAGCGTGGCGATCTGGTCGCTCGGCAACGAGGAATTTGAGACGCAGCGCACGCAGGCGGGAAAGCGCGTGGCTGAGACGATGCAGGCGCTCGTGAAGAGGCTCGACCCGACGAGGCCCGTCACGTTCAACGCGGACGTGGGCAACGAGTACGCCGGCATCAACGAGGTGATCCAGGTCCGCGGATGGAGCTACCACGTAGGGCCGGGCATGGACGCCTACCACAAGGAGCATCCCCTCCAGCCCAACGTGGGCAGCGAGCAGGGGAGCACCGTCGGGACGCGGGGAATCTACGCGGACGACAAGGCGCGGGGCTACGTGAGCGCCTACGACGACTTCGCTCCGGAATGGGCGCAGACGGCCGAGACCTGGATGAGCTTCTTCGCGACGCGCCCCTGGATGTCCGGCGGGTTCGTCTGGACGGGCTTTGACTACCGCGGCGAACCCACGCCCTACGGCTGGCCGTGCATCAGCTCCCATTTCGGGATCATGGACACGTGCGGGTTTCCCAAGGACAACTACTGGTACTACCAGTCGTGGTGGAGCGACCACACCGTCCTGCACATCATGCCGCACTGGAACTGGCCGGGCCGCGAGGGCCAGCCGATCGACGTGCGCGCCATGAGCAACTGCGAGGAGGTCGAGCTGTTCCTCAACGGCGCGAGCCTCGGGCGCAAGGCGGTGACACCCTATCTCCAGCTCAAGTGGGCGGTCCCGTACGCCCCGGGCACCCTCTCGGCCAAGGGCTACAACGCGGGGCGCGAGGTGGCGGAGGCCAAGGTGGAGACCACGGGCGCGCCCGCGGCGGTCGCGCTCGCGCCCGACCGGCCCGTGATCGGCGCGGACGGACGCGACGTGGCCGTCTTCACGGTGTCTGTCGTCGACGCCGACGGGCGGGTCGTCCCGATTGCCGGCAACCGGGTCTCATTTGAGCTCCAGGGCCCGGGCCGGATCCTGGGGGTCGGCAACGGAGACCCGAGTTGCCATGAGGAGGACAAGCTTGTGGCGACGTCGCCGGCGCGCTCGATCCCCGTGGCGGCATGGCGATGGAAGAAGGTGGCTGACCCGTACCCCGCGGGACTGCCGGAGGAGGCCGCCCAGCTCGACGACTCAGCGTGGGAGGCGGTCGACGTGGCGGGTCCCGACGGGAGCCTGGCCTTCCACGAGAAGGCGGTCTACCGCGCGCATTTCACCGTATCGGCGGAGGATCTCGCCAACGAGGCCGTGGAGCTCTCCTTTGGCAGGATCGCCGGGGGCATCGCGGTCTATGTCAACGGAGTGAAGGCGGGCGGCACCGTCGATCCGCACGTTGCGCCCGTTTACGACGTGAAGGCCCTTCTCCACCCGGGCGAGAACGTGGTGGCCGTTGCCGCTGCGAACTACGGGCCCGATCCCTACGGGATAAGCAGGGGCGTCACCCTGGTGCTCCATGGGCGGCCGCCCGAGCTCCATTGGGGGCGCAGCGTGTTCAACGGCCTGGCCCAGGTGATCGTGCAGTCGTCGGCCGAGGCGGGCGAGATCCGGCTCACCGCCCGCGCGGACGGGCTCGCGCCCGCCTCCTTCCTTTTGAAATCGCTCGCCGCGCCGCAGTGACCCAGCGTCGGCGGTGGCATGGACTCCGAATCGAATAGAACGCTCAATCCCGTCGAGGTGCGGGTCCTGGGCTCGCTGATCGAGAAGGACATCACCACGCCCGATTACTACCCGCTTACGCTCAACGCGCTGACCAACGCCTGCAACCAGAGCTCGAACAGGGATCCGGTGACCGCGCTCTCCGACCAGGACGTGGTGCGCGGCCTCGACCTCCTGCGGGAGAAGAGGCTCGCCTTCATGTTCCAGGGGGCCGACAGCCGCGTGTCAAAGTACGGGCACAGGATTGCGGAAACCTTTGAGCTCGCGCGGCCGGAGACGGCGGTGCTGTGCGTTCTCATGCTGCGCGGCCCGCAGACCGTGGGAGAAATCCGGGGCAGGACGGGCAGGATGCACGAGTTCCAGAGCCTGGAGGCCGTGGAGGCGTCGCTGGACGCGCTGGCGGCGAGGCCGGCCGGCCCCCTTGTGGCCAAGCTGCCCCGCCAGGCCGGGATGAAGGAGCAGCGCTACGCCCACCTCCTGGGCGGCCCTGTGTCGCTTGCCGCCGCCGAGGGGACCCCCAAGCCCGAGCCAGCGGTCGTAGCGGTGCGCCTCGAGAACGAGCGGGTAACAAGGCTGGAGGGCGAGGTGGCTGCCTTGCGCCTCGAGGTGTCGGGCCTGCGGGGTGAGTTTGAGAAGCTGAGGAGGCAGCTGGAGTGAGGCCGGCCGGGCTGGGGGCGCCCTCAGGGCGTGGGCGCCATGTTCTTCGCCAGGAAAGCCTCGATGCGCGAGTAGAGCTCCACCTGGTTGTCCAGGTGCTGCATCCCGTGGGATTCCTCGCTCTTTATCAGCTTGTCGTACGGGACGTGGTACCGCTCGAGCTCGGAGATAAGCCGCGTCGACTGGCCGATGTCGGCAACCGGGTCGTATCCCCCGTGGGACACGAACACCGGGACATGAACCTTGTCGATGTGCCGGACGGGCGCGATGGAATCGAACTTCTCGCGCTGGTCCTTCGGATTTCCGAGCTTGAACACCAGCCGGCTGAATTCGGGGTCGTTGGCGGCATGCTCGGCGTCCCGCTCCTTATCGTTGATCAGCTGCTCCCAGTCGAACACGCCGGCCACCGTGATGGCGCATCGGTAGAGCTCGGGATCGAGCACCACGCCCTGAAGGGCGAGGTATCCCCCGAATGTTCCGCCCATGATCGCCACGCGGCGGGGGTCAACGTAGCCCGTTGAGATCGCATGCTTCGTCGCGTCCGTGACGTCGAAGTGCATCTTCAGGAAGTCCCACTCGTCGCTCTCCGGGTACATCCAGTTGTAGCCCGGGTTGCTGCGGTAGTTGGGCTTGAGGACCGCATAGCCGCGGCTGGCGAGGAACTGAGCCTCCCGGTCAAAGCCCCAGTTGTCGCGGACCCAGGGACCCCCGTGCGGAATCACAACCAAGGGAGCCGGATGCTGTTTCGAGGTGCCGGCGGGAAGGGTCAGGTAGGCGTCGAAGGTAAGGCCGTCGCGGGTCTTGTACTTGATGATGGATTCGGACGCCATCCGCTTGGGGTCTATCCAGGGCATCGATTTCTTGAAGATGGAGACTTGGACCGGCTTTGTCGCCAAGTTGACCCAGTAGTAGATCGGGGGCTGGCGGTCGGAATAGGTCTCGACCAGGAAAATGGACTGCTTCTCGTCGCTTCCCAGGATTTGGACGTACACGCCCGGGAAGCTGGCGTTGAGAAGCTTCTGCAGGCCGAGGTACATGTCGTTGAACCAGATGACGTGGGGGCCCTCGCGGTTCGTGAACGCGCCGATGGCCTCCTGCGAATGCGGGTCATAGTACAGCCAGCCGTTGAAATCGTAGGCCTTCTCGTTTTCCAGCCCATCGCCAAATGTTCCCGTCAGCATGTCGAGGGTCCGCAGCGGGCGCGGCTGACCGTTGCGCGGTCCCAGGGCAAACACCTGTCCGGGCTGGGAGGCGGGGCCGAAGATCGACAGGCGCTCGCCGTCGAGATTGAGCTCGGCGTCGAGCGGAGTCTTCTCCCAGCGGTCCCCGTTCAGGTGGAAGACCGCAAGTCGGCCGTCCTGCGAGGTGACGCCAAACTCCAGCTTTCCCTCCTTGTCCGCCATGTAGCCGATGCCAATCCCAGGCGAGGGGACGGGATACGTGGAAACGACGTGCCTCATAGTGGCGTCTCGGGCGGCCACCATCGCATTGTCATCGGCGTCCGCGGCATTCAAGTTGATCGCGTTGCCGCCGTGGTTGTCGGTATCGATCGCCGAGACCCCGAGGTCCTTGTTGGCGCCGTGGTAGGCGTCGGACCTGTTCCACACGAGGGGGTGCAGGCGGTCGGCGGGAGGAATGGAGATGAGGCTTGATCCAAAGTATTGCAGGATCGGATAGCCGTCGCTCAGGGAGCCGACCTCCGTCCCAAACAGCCCCAGGCCGTAGAGTTTCAGCGTCGAGATCTCATAGATCAGCCTCTTCTCGTTGAGCCAGGAATAGGAGTCGATGTCCTTGTCGCCGGCGCCGCCGCTCACCAGCTCCTTTTTCTGCGTCGCCATGTCATAGGCCATGAGGAGGTGCTTGTCTCCGTCCGCGACAAGAGCGGCAATGTGGGTGCCGCTGAGGTTGATGCGGGGGTCCTGGACGACAGGTGGCCTGAAGAAGTCCACCAGGGGAATCTGCTCGCCGGCCGGGACCGGGGTGTCGCGCGTGAGGTTTGGGTCGTCGTCGGCCGAGATACGGGCCCCAGCTGCGAGGAGAATTGCGACGCTTAGGTACGATCGTAGGGAGTCTGGGCGCATGGGGAGGTAGAATCGTTGTTGCTGCGCCGGGGTCACATCCCGGCGGGGCAGGGGTCGTGAATGCCTGAAGATCCAAGGGATTCTGGCTTTTCTTTGCAATAGCCGATCGGGGAGGGGGTGGCGGCGCATACCGCCTTGTCACACGCGGACGGGGCGCCAGGATGCGGATTGCATGCGCGCCTTCCCCTTTGTCGCCCTGGTCCTCTCGGCAGCAGCGCCCCTCGGCGCGGCCCAGCAGCCGGCCTTCTCAACGGTGGCGCCAAACGACCCGAGAATCGCCTACATGGGGCGCGTGGAGCTGTCCGGCCAGAGAGCCGAGATGGGTTTTCCCGGAATTACGATCCGCTTCGTCTACTCGGGGCCAGCGCCCGTGGTCAGGATGACCGGCAACTCGCCGACGTGCTACTTCAACCTCTCGTGCAACGGTTGGGACCCCGTGGTGATCAGGCTCAACGCCGGGGAGAACGAGATCGCGCTCCCCTTGGGGGCCGCTCCGCCCGGGGGCTGGCAGGTCGAGCTGGTCCGGCGCACGGAGTCGTGGATGGGAACGGCGTCCTTCGACGGGCTCGAGCTGCCCGCGGGTTGCGCGCTGCTGGAGCCCACCCCGTGGCCGAGCCGCAGGCTCATGTTCATCGGCGACTCCCTGACCTGCGGAGAGTACGACGAGCGGTTTCCCAACGAGTTCGACTCGACACCGCGCTCGACCAACGCGGCCCGATCCTACGCCATGCTGCTTGCGCGGTGGCTCGGGGCGCAGGTGCACCTGGTCTGCTACGGCGGCCGCGGGATCACGCGCGACTGGTCGGGGAAGACCGACACCAACACCCTGCCGGTGTTCTTCCCGAGGACGCTTCCCGACAAGGAGGGCTCGGTTTGGGACCATTCCCGCTATGCGCCCGACGTCATCGTGATCAACGACGGGACCGACTTTGACGCGGGTCCCCAGGACGAGGCGAAGTTCACGGACGCCTACGCCGCCTTTGTCGGGCAGGTGCGCGCGGCATACCCCGGGGCCTACATCATCCTCACCGAGAGCGGCTTCCAGTCGGACGGCACGGACGGAAGGCCGAGGGCCGCGCGCGACCAGCTGATGCGCGCGATGGCGGCCGTCGTGCAGAGGCGCAGCGGCGCCGGGGACAGCCGGATCCGCGTGGCCCGGTGCGGCTTCTTCCCGGGCACGCCGAGCAACGGCCACGTCGTGGCGTTCCAGCAGGAGCAGATCGCCCAGGAGCTCCTCGGGCCCATCCGCGAGGTGACGGGGTGGTGAGCGCCGCGGCGGCCCCGGGGCTTGCCGCGGAGGGCGGCGGACCTGCCGTTGTTGACCTGGGCAGGCGGCTTCGTTCTCCTACTCCCCGCATTTTCCACCGGTCGACCGGCGGAACCCCGGTGCCGGCGGCGCGGGATCGTTCGCCATGCCCCGGGGGCGCAGCACCCGATTTTCCCGAAACACGTGAGCACCTCCCCCGATCCACGCCGCTTTGGCTTCGAGACGCGGATGGTCCACGCCGGGCACATACCCGACGCGGTCACCGGCGCGCGAGCCGTGCCGATCTACCAGACGACCTCGTTCGTCTTCGAGGACGCCGAGCAGGCCGCTCAGCTCTTTGAGCTGAAGCAGTATGGGAACATCTACACGCGCATCAGCAACCCCACCACCGCCGTTTTCGAGGAACGGATGGCCTCGCTCGAGGGAGCGACGGGGGCGGTCGCGACGGCAAGCGGCATGGCGGCGCAGCTGGTCACGTTCCTGACCCTCCTGCAGCCGGGGGACGAGGTGGTGGCCTCCTCCCAGCTCTACGGCGGATCGATCACGCAGCTGGTGCACACGCTCAAGAAGTTCAACATGCCGGTGCGGTTCGTCGATCCGTCCGACATTGCGGACTGGGAGGCGGCGATCACTCCGAGGACGAAGGCGCTCTATGGGGAGACGATAGGAAACCCGCGCGGCGCCATCCTCGACATCGAGCGCATCGCGGCCCTCGCGTCGTCGCACGGGATTCCGCTCATCGTCGACAGCACGATGGCGACGCCGGCTCTCTGTCGGCCCATGGAGCACGGGGCGACCCTCGTCGTCCACTCGGCGACGAAGTTCATCGGGGGCCACGGCACCGCGATCGGCGGCGTGCTGCTCGACTCCGGCAAGTTCGATTTCAGCCGGTTCCCGACGATCGCCGCGCCTTCGCCGGCCTACCACGACCTGCGCTTCTACGACACGTTCGGGCACTACGGCTTCCTGATGAAGGCCCGCGCCGAGACCGTGCGCGACACGGGCGCATGCCTCTCCCCGTTCAACGCCTTTCTCCTCATCCAGGGCCTCGAGACGCTCTCGCTGCGGATGGAGAGGCAGTCGGCCTCGGCCCTGCGCGTCGCGCAGCTCCTCGAGGGGCACCCGAAGGTCGCGTGGGTCGCCTACGCCGGGTTGCCGAGCCACCCGGACCACGCGCTTGCCCGAAAGTACCTTCCGAAGGGCCCGGGCGCCGTGTTCTCGTTCGGCGTCAAGGCCCGTCCGGGCGAGGACGCGAGGGCGGCGGGAAGGCGGTTCATCGAGGGGCTGCAGCTCTTCTCGCACCTCGCGAACATCGGTGACGTGCGCAGCCTCGTGATTCACCCCGCCTCGACCACCCACCAGCAGCTCAGCGACGAGGAGCTCGCCAAGGGGGGCGTCAGCCCCGAGCTCATCCGCCTTTCAATCGGCCTCGAGAACGTGGAGGACCTCCTATGGGACCTGGACCAAGCGTTGCTTGCGCGATAACGCTGAACTCTGCGCTCACCGCCGAGCAGCAGAGGCTCTACCAGGACCCGATCGCCATCCAGCGGCTCCTGCGTGAGGCGCGCACGATCGCGATCGTGGGGCTCTCCACCGACCCGCAGCGCGCGAGCTGGTTCGTGGCGAGCTACCTGAAGAAGGAGGGCTACCGGGTGATCCCGGTCAACCCCAAGGCGGTCGAGATCCTTGGCGAGAAGGCCTATCCGAGCCTCGGAGCGATCCCCGTGCCGGTCGACATGGTCGAGGTGTTCCGGCCCGCCGCGGAAGCGACCGCGATCGCGCGCGAGGCGGTGGCCATCGGCGCCAAGGCGCTCTGGCTCCAGCTCAGGCTCGTCAACCTCGAGGCCGCCGCGCTCGCGTCTCGCGCCGGGCTGGCCGTGGTCATGGACCGGTGCGTGAAGATGGAGCACGCCCGGTACAGCGGCAGGCTCCATTGGGGCGGAATGAACACCGAGATCATCTCCGCCCGCAAGGCGCGCCTGGCCTGAGGCGCGCCGCCCCCCTCATGAAAAGACCCCCGATCCTCCTCCTCCTCGCCGCGCTGATGG
>CAYNLL010000149.1:0-7711 GCA_964398015.1 uncultured Opitutaceae bacterium
GATTGGGAGATGACGATGTCACTGTGCATATCGATATACTGAGTATACACAGTTATTGCGCTCGGTCAAGCGCTTTTTAGGCCTGAGTTTTAGGGTGGGCAGGCCGCCGTGATCCGTAGCCGCCCACCCCCGCGCCCAGCTACTATGGTGTCGAAGACCAATTCTCCCCGCTCAACGAACACGGAGTTCAAAATGAACGAAACCGAAATCGATGGCCTGGTGGCCTACGTTGATGAACTGCTGAAGGCGACTTTGGAGGGCAAGATCGAGTGGATATCGGTCAATTCCACGACATTCATGTGGAACAGGACCACGGCTCCTCTGGCGCGGCTCGAATTGCAACGCGTGATTCAAATCGACCAGGTAACAAGAGTCGTGAACGGGGTAAACGTGCCGACCCCCGAGAGAAAAAACGTGCAAATCCTGACCGTCTATGACCTTTCTCGAAACGGGATGAACGTGACCATCAGCGGCGCGCAAGATCCCCGCATCAATGAGAAGCTCGGATCTATCTTCGATTCCATTTCAGGCGGAATCGAAGGCAAGAAACTCGATTTCCTCAAAAGCACCTTACCGCTATAAAGTCATTGCGCGGGGTGCCCTGGGTCTCGCCCTTGACACCCGGGAAAGCACGAACCCAAATCCATCATCTGTCGGCCTCACCGATTAATGGGGTGCCCCATGTCCCGATTTTGGGACATGGGATGCACGAACCCGAATCAACGGGCCGCCCGCGAATACCTTCGTTCGTGTCTCCACGGTCGCAAGAGCAGGCGACGCTCCGATTGCGTTGTCGATTTAGCGCCAGTGAAGCAGCATCGCCGTGTAGCCGTGAATGGAGAAGGTGCCACCAGAGGGCGCTTTTATCTCGGCCAGCGCGACTCCATCCTTCGCATCAATTCCGGGCCCGCTCAGGCACATGGCGTGGCCGGCACGGTGCGCGCTCATGGCTCCCTTGAGCTGTACCTCCACCGGCGCTCCCTCTTTGTTGATCAACGCCAACTGACGCTCATTCCCTTTGTGAGCGAACCAGGCTGTGAGGTTTGTCTCTCCTTCAACGGTGCAACTGTCAAGTTCCCACCCGGCAAACTGTTCGGCGAACTGCATGCCGAAGTAGAGCGGTCGTAACTCAGTCGAAAGGTTTTCTCCGATCGCAATCGGAGCGTAGAGGCCATCGCCGCCGCCGTGCAGGTTTACCCCGCTGTATCCTCCCGATGCACACGTAAGCATGTAATCGGCGCCCCACAACGCGGATGCGAAGGCGTCACTGACACTGGCCTTTCCTCCTCCAAAGCAGGAGTTGCCTTCCGTCATCCGGAAGGGCAAGCCGTCCGAGTGGGCAACGGCCTGTTTCGCCTCTTTGATTTGCTGGTCGAGCCGCTTGTTATGAGAGAGCAGAAAGGCTGCATCCATACTGGGGTCTTTTGCCGGGCCCATCGCGTAGAAGTGGCTGGAAAGCATCGCGGCCGAGGTTCTCACGCGCTGGCCGAAGCGGTCGACCCAATCCATGTTGGTGGCCGTGTCCGGTCCCGCAAAGGGGGCCTTCGGAACCTTGGCGCGCACCGCGTCGACAAACTCTTCGTACTCACGAATGTACTGCTCGAATTCGTAGGGTTTCTGACGGAAGAGCGGCCGGCCTCCGAAGAAGTCAACTTCATTGCCGACCTGAAACGCAAGAAGGCGATCACCCGCCTCCTGCGTGACGCACATGGCCTCATCGGCGGCGCGCTCGGGCGAACCGCACCCAAAGTTCAAGCCATAGATCAGTTTCCAATCCGTCGCGTGGAGAAAGTGGCCCAGGTTTCGAATCGCTTCCGGCGTGATGGCGCCATCTTTGTTTGCTCTGACATGAGGGTCGGTCAGCTTCCACTCCCAGTAGGTCTTGCCGTACTCGATGCCGGCAGCCTGCATGGGCGTCGAAAAATCCCCGTTCGGCCCCTTCCACCGGGTCACATCGCTCAAGTTGCCGCCCAGGCGCAACACTCCGTGCGGGCTCAGCTTGCGAAAGGCCGTAACCAGGCTTGTGTTGGATGGGGAAAAGTACGCGGGGTTGTAGAGTTGCGCGGACTCGTAGCTAAGCCCCGTGTAGTCGAGCGGCACAAGTCCCAGGCGCTCCTCTCCCATGACGATCTGCACTTTCTTCAGGCCGGGGTCGGGCCGGGCAGACGCATCCCCACGGGCCAGTTGCGCAGCTCCTGCCAACGAAAGAAAGAGGAATCGACGACGGTCCACGTTTCAGAGATTCCTGTCGTAAGAATGTCGAACCTCATGATAGCGGAACCGAGGCGGGTGGCCCGGGTTTCGTTGATTCTTACTCACTGATATATGGGGTGCCCCGGGTCTCGCTCTTGAGACCCGGGAAGGCACGAACCCAAATCCATCACCTGTCATCCTGAGCGGAGTCGAAGGACCTGCTTCTTGGAACTCCGGCGAAGGGTGAGATTCCGCGAACTAAAATCCGACAGCCTCGTATCAGGGCACGACTTCAGTCGAGCCGCGCAGCGCACGCCGAGTGACGCTAGGCTTTAGCGCGGCGCGAGACGATGTTGCTGCGCGTACCGCTTGAAAGTGTCGGCTGACCTCATGGCGCGCGCTGGGGCGATGAGCTGTCGTTCACAAAGTAACTGCCGAGTAGGCGACCACACTTCCTCTTGCTCTGCTTGGGAGAGCCTGAGAGGATGATTGACATGAAATGGAACTGGTTCGGGTGGTTCGGGCTGCTGAGTCTTTGTCGATCCGTCGGCTTCTCAGTGTTCCCCGCTGTGTTCCCGCTCCTGCCACGGTCGGCCACGATAAGCTTGCATCTATTTTGTTGCCGGTTGCGATGATTTCTAGTGTTGTGTGTCCTGCCATTGCCAGCATTCGTTCAAGCAAATGGTGGCTTGTCATTTCCGTTTGCGGACTCTCAAGCATCTTGTGGTTCTTCTGTCACATAGCTGAGTAGCCAATTTCAAACTGAGACATTCCCCAAGGGTTCCGGGTGGTTGACCGGCAACCCGGGAATAACCAGCTGATCAAAAGTCGAGAGATGGCGTTTGCCTGATGCTGGGGGATGTGGGTGTGCGCGGCGAAGCGACCGAACGCAAATCTGGGTCTTGTTTCAGGCGCTGGGGGATCGTCGCGCGGACTTGAGGCTATCGCTGCGGGCGCGTGCGGGACGTGGTGGTGGACACGGTTTAGAGGATTCCGCGCCGGTTGACAAAGAAACCACCTGGCCCTGATCCGCGCGCTTTGTTTTCTGCAGCTGCTCCAACGTGAAGCGCAACGACTGCCATTCTTTGAGCGCGGTCTCCCATTGTTGTGCAATCGACGGCTTCCGGTCCCGGGTTGGCGTCTGTCTGCGGAAGTCCTTGGCGTGGGCGGCACAGGCGGTCTGCAGCATGGCCACGCGGCCCCGTAAGGACTTGGTCATCAGCTTGCGAGTGGCTCGGTCCATGGCCCAACTCCTGTGCGCGTCGATCCCGGTACTCTTCTCGGGGTCTCCGTCCGGGCCGGTCGGAGCGGCGAGCAGGGGAGAAGCATAGGTCTTATTTGGGGCGAGTTACTGCCCTCTTTTGCACAGGACCGGGTGGCCGATTCGTTTAGAGGATGCCGCGGCGGTCGAGGATGAGGGCGAGTCTGTTGCGGGGGCGCGCGCGCTGGCTGGCGGCGTGGGCACTGCAGGGGCGGCCAGGTTTCATTGATACTTACACACCGATAAAAGGGGGTGCCCCACCCTCGGCGCGTTTCTGTTTTTGCGCCTAGGGTGGGATCGCACGAACCCCAATCAACGGGTCTTGTATCAGGGCACGACCGGGGCACCCGCCGCTCATATGGGTTACCAAAGGCCATAGGCCTTCGTAATGCTCTCTTGTGGGATCTTTACTTGACGCCCGAGTACAGCGGGGCTAGCATGGAAGCCGAATTTCCCCTTCGAGGTCACGGGCCGCGCACTTTAAGAGCCGCTCTCAATGTCCTACGTTGAGCGAGCCTCCCTCGTCTCGGAGACCCACCCGGCGCTCCTTTCAACCGGTAGCTGCAAGACCGAAAGGAACCCCATGAAGCAATCCTCCTCCAATCTCCTCCCTAATCGAAGTGTGCCTTTACCCACACGCTCGCCGCTGATTTCCTGTGCCTCGCGGCTGAGCCGCTTCCTGCTCGTCAACCTATTCCTCTTCGCGGTTGCAACCGCGTGCTCAGCCCAAACCTACAACTATCCGGAGTCGAGCCCCGTCAGCGGCGGAGGCACCCTCAACTGGACCCTGCAACAGCAAATGGGCTACTGCGGCAGCGTGTACCAAGACGTCGATGACACGTTTGAGAACTTCAGCTACACGCCCAGCGGCGGCACCGCGACGAATCTGAGCGGGGCCATCGATTATGTCTACCCTTGTGACTCGGGGTACTACAACATCAACGGCGGCTGGGATTATGAATCAAATGATTACAGCGACGACAATTGGTCTAACGAGCTTGACTTTCCCTACGTCAATTGCACCATCGCTTTCGACGCCTACGTAGGTGGCGCGGCAACGCAACTATGACCTGTCCGCCTAGCATTCAGGGCTATGTTAACCCCAAGTACGTGGTGGTCGGCGTGACTTATGCGCCACCGGGATCCAGCAGCTCTGTGAACTACACCCAGACGACCTCAGTAGGGAACACCACAAAGGTTAGCAACTCATTCCAAGACGACATAGGTTTCAGCGTTTCGCTGAGCGGCAGCGTGAATATTCCTGCGGCTTTCATCGTCGGCGGAAACGTAAAGCTGACAGCCACCGAGTCGACAGACTATACGCAGGGTTCAAACAGTTCCCTGGAGACCACGTTCAGCAAGGAGAATACTGTCTCCTATCTAACGCCGGGGACACCCACCTTGTCTCCGGTGGACCACGACCGCGATTTTATCTGGATATGGGTAAATCCAGAATTACTCACTACTCTCACGCCAAACGGCGACAATCCAGCACAACTTCAACTGACCGGATACGCCTTCGATCCGCATGACCCCGTATCGGGAATGCCTCCGCCGACCGGGCCATACGTTTCGGGACCTGACATCGTCGAAGTCCAAGTTGGGTGCCTCAACGGCGACATTTCTTGCCCAAGTACTTTAACGTGGCTGAACGGAGTAGAAGGTCCGGGCTCTTATGTCAACTCCGGCCCGTTTGCGCGCAGTTGGGCAGCTAGTGCCGACGGATACCCATATGACTTTCCCGCAGGCGAGATGCCAAACCTCACATTCGTGGATGTCTGCAACATACTGACCTTCGATCCCCTCGCATTCACGCCGAGCCAATGCCCCACTCAAAATAATTACACGTTGCTTAACTCATTGCCGCCCGGCACGACCTCGGACGGGCGGTTCACGAAGGCACCCTACCCACCCAACGTTATCCAATACCCGGTTGGTGCGGCGACTGAGCAATATGATGTCAAACAAGTTAATACGCAGAGCCTAGCACAAGGCACCTCGAGTGAGGTCAAGCAGGCATTCAGCGTGTCAGAGGAGTTTAATGCCAATTTCTCGGGCTTCTGGAAGAGCACGGTCAATATGAAGGAGTCACAGACTCTCACCTGGGACTACGCTTGGCTCGACACGCTAACTCAAAGTACAACCCTGACAGATGCATTGTCGATCACAGGCCCGCCCGACCCGCCTCCCACGTATTACGGCCCCGTCCAGTTCGTCGTCTATCAAGACAACATGTTCGGGACCTACGTCTTCATTCCCGATTAGAAATGCATCACTCTCCCAGGCCTCTTAATCGAGGCCTGGGAGCAGATGCGTTGCTCCTGCGGGAACAGAGCAAGGTGAGCAGATCGCCTCGGACTCTAGTTTGAAAGGCCGCTGATGAATCCTGCACCATATGGACTGAGAAATTGGCTAGGCGCATGTTCTCTCCCCTTCGTGACCCTATTAGTCGCCATGGATTTTATTACCAGCTGTGGCGGGGGAAGCGGAACGGGCACGGGGCTCAGTGGAAATACCTCAGTTACGATCCTCTCCACCAGTACCGCAAACGGCAAGCTCCTCCAATTCGACGCAACCATCAACAGCCTTATGCTCACCAGCCAATCTGGCAGGTCGGTAGATTTCTTGGACAAGCCGGTCTATGTGGAGTTCATACATCTCAACGGTGTGGCGGAGCCGCTTGCAACCGCGAGCGTCCCGCAGGGCATTTACACCTCCGCCATCGCGTCTTTAGGCCCCACCGGGTTTACTTGCGCAACGCTTGGCCCAAACGGCGTGGTATCTACAAGCTTCTTCGGCGATACGGGCTCTATGCCTGCCGGCGATATCACTGTTAACCTGCCCACGCCCGTCACGATCAGCGGCGCGAATATGGTCCTCTCACTTGATCTACAGGCCTCACTGTCGGCTAGTTATAGCGGCTGCTATATGACCGGCATAGCGCCCTTTTCCCTCACCCCCACGTTTTCTCTGACCCCTGTGTCCCTTTCTGCGCCGCCGACAAATAGCTCAAATGGCAAGTTGATCGGATTGGAGGGTCTAGTTGCTTCGTTTGATAGCTTGTCTAGCAGCATCGTTGTGGACTCCGCAGACGGTTCGAACTACGGAGGAGTCGATCCTTCAGATTCATTCGACCCGGCAGACGGCCCTAGCTGGCAGATCGCATTCAATAGCGACACCATATTTCAAGGTGTCAGCGGGCCTTCCCAATTCGTTACAGGCATGCCCGTCGATATGGACGCTGTGATTCGAGCGGATGGATCACTGCTAGCCACACGTGTCGCGGTCTACGATGCCGATCCGACCAACACGAGCTTATGGGTTGTACCGGCCCTCTATGACGATTCTGGCGGGCCCAGGATGTTCACCGCGGAAAAGGAAGAGATCGGCCCTGTAATCGGAGGCGACGGAGCACCATTCTACTTCGTCAACTCGGTTTTCGAAATCTCGAGCCAGTTCACCAACCTCGCGGATCTTCCCTTTCAACCTGCATTTGCGAGCACGAACATGGTTACGGGCCAGAATATCGAACTGACATTTCACGAGTCGAGCTACGGGAAGAGCTCCAACGGTCCCTGGGCGAGCACCGTCACGCTTCTGCCGCAAACGATTAACGGCACGGTGGGCTCAACCGGGAGCGAGGGCGGCTTTACCACCTACACGGTCACCCTCGCCCCTTACGACCTGTTTCCGACGCTTGCCGTGCAGCCGGGCCAGACCACCCTGCTGACGAACCCAAACACCGTTGTGGTCTACGCGGACAGCAACACGCAGATGCTCAATAGCAACCCGATCGCCGTGGGCAGCGTCGTGCGCTTCTACGGCTTGGTATTTAATGACAACGGCACGCTGCGCATGGATTGCGCTCAGATCAACGATGGGGTCGCGGAATAGCCCCTCTCGGGCGTTCGGAAGCATCGAGCGCGGGCTGGCCCACCCAAACGTCAATCGGCACGTGTCAATAGTCCCAGTTCCCTCGAAACCACTCTAAGCCCAACCTAACCCCTTCCCCCTCCATCGCTTACGCTCCGCAAATAAATCTCCCCAAGTTTGCCGATTAATTCACCCAAATCTGTAGCCTTGAAGAAGATGAAAGGGGATTCTTCATGGCATTCGCAATCATGACCTCCATCAACGCCGCCGGCGATCCACAAGCCACGCACTTTCTCTGAAACGCGCGCATCGCTCCTTCCACTATCTACCATCGGCGAAAGCCGCTCCGCAATCGCACGCGACGGGAATCTCCCGCCGGAAAGG